>CAMEET010000038.1 GCA_945915085.1 uncultured Treponema sp.
GATGAACCTGATTTGGAACACGGTTGTGATTTAGATTATGTTCCAAATGTCGGAGTAAAATGTGAGATTAATGCAGCTGCAAGCTGTTCTTTGGGATTTGGCGGTCACAACGGCTGTGTGATTTTAAGGAAAATATAAAAGGAGCCTTGCAGAATCGCGTGGAGATACAATGAGTTGTATTTTATCTATTAATACTTTATATAATTTATGAGGTCTAAAAAAATGGCAGTTATTAAACCTATGGTTCGTTCGAACATGTGTCTTAATGCTCACCCAATTGGATGTGCAAAAGAAGTTGAAAATCAGATTGCGTATGTAAAGGCGCAGAAAGCTAAACGCGGTACAAAAAGTTTAAAAGAAGGTGGAAACGGTCCTAAATTTGTGCTTGTTTTGGGTTGTTCTACTGGTTATGGACTTGCTTCACGCATTAGTGCAGCATTTGAATATGGTGCAGACACAATTGGTGTTTCTTTTGAAAAAGCTGGAACTGAAACTAAAGGCGGTACTCCAGGCTGGTACAATAATCTTGCTTTTGACCGTGCGGCTAAAGCGGAAGGACTTTTTACTGAAACTTTTAGTGCAGATGCTTTCAGTCACGAAACTCGTAAAATGATTATTGAAGAAGCTAAAAAGGCTGGCAAAAAGTTTGACCTGGTGATTTATTCTTTAGCTTCGCCTGTGCGCTCTGACCCTGATAAAATTGATCCGAATAGTGCTGATGGTGCTCACGTGCTTTACAAATCTGTTATCAAACCGATTGGTAAAACTTATGCTGGTATGGGTATTGATATTTTAACGGATACTTTGAAGGAAAGTGCTGCTGAACCTGCTAATGAAGATGAAATTGCAAATACTGTAAAGGTTATGGGCGGTGAAGACTGGCAGCTTTGGATTGATCAGTTGAGTGAAGCTGGCGTGCTTGCTGAAGGTTGCCGCACTTTGGCTTATTCTTATATTGGACCAGAATTGAGTCATGCAATTTATCGTGACGGAACTATTGGTCAGGCTAAAAAACATCTTGAAGCTACTGCTCATACTTTGAATGAAAAACTTGCAAAAGAATTGAACGGTGCTGCTTATGTTTCGGTAAACAAAGGTCTTGTTACACGTTCAAGTGCTGTTATTCCTATTATTTCTCTGTATCTTTCTATATTGTTTAAAGTTATGAAGAAAAAAGGTACTCACGAAGGTTGTATTGAACAGATGGAACGCCTTTTTGCTGAACGTCTTTATACTGGCGAAAATTCTACGGCTGGTAATGTTCCTGTTGATGAAGAAAATCGCATTCGTGTGGATGACTGGGAAATGCAGGATGATGTGCAGGCTGAAGTAAACAAACTTATGGCTCAGGTTAATAACGAAAATATTGCTGAAATCTGTGATTTGGAAGGTTACAAGCATGATTTTTATGCTACAAACGGTTTTGATGTAGCTGGTGTTGATTATTCTGCTGATGTGCCTCGCATGGATCAGATTTAATTTCGGGGCGTTGCGGGGCCGGCTGAACTTTTTTTTGTTGTTTTGGAAATGTCTGTTTTCTGTGCAATGAAATGCGCCCCGCTGTGAGGGGTATGGAGGCAACGCAGTGCCGACTAGGGGAGAGACTTCTCCCCTTTTTTTATATATTATTTTAGATGGTTTTTTATGGCATTTGTTCAATTTTCTCAAGTCTCTTTAGCTTTTGGTGATAGAGATATTCTAAAAAATGTTACAATCAATCTTCAAACTGCCTCGAAAGTTGCTTTGACTGGTGCGAATGGTGCTGGAAAATCAACGCTTATTAAAGTGCTGGCTGGAATTACAAAACCAGATTCCGGAAACAGGGCTGTACAAAAGGAAACTCGTGTTGTTTATTTGCCGCAAAGTGGTTTGACTCATCATGGTTGTTCTTTGAAAGAGGAGGCTGATAAGGCTTTTGAATTTGGCTACGAGATGCAGCGTCAGATTGATTTTATAGGGGAACAATTGCAAAAAGGTGAGGGAAATACTGATTCTCTTGTTTTGCAACAGGCTGAGCTTATTCAAAAACTTGAGGACAGCCAATGGTATAGACGTGAAGCTGCGTGTGAATCTGTTCTGCTTGGTTTGGGATTCTCCAGAAGTGATTTTGAAAAGCGGACTGAAGAGTTTTCTGGCGGGTGGCAGATGCGTATTGCTCTTGCCAAGGCTTTGATGCAGAATCCAGACATTCTTCTTTTGGACGAGCCTACTAACTATCTTGATATTGAAGCACGTGGCTGGCTCGAACAATTTCTGCAGAATTTTAAAGGCGGTTTTTTGCTTGTGAGCCACGATCGATATTTTTTGGATGTTACTATAAACGAGGTGTTTGAGCTTTTTAACGGGGAACTGAAGCGTTATCCTGGAAATTTTTCTCATTATGAAAAAGTGAGGGAAGTGGAGCTTAAAACTTTGATTGCAGAATATGAACAGCAGCAGCAGGAAATCAATAAACTTGAGGATTTTATTACACGTTTTGGTTATAAAGCTACAAAAGCTGCTCAGGCTCAGGAATATCAGAAAAAACTTGATAAAATGGTTCGCATAGAAATTCCTGAATCTCTGAAGAAAATTCATTTTACGTTTCCGCCGGCACCTCATTCTGGAAGGCTTGTGCTTCGGATGAATGATATCTGCAAATCTTATGACGGAAGCAAAAATGTTTTAAATCATCTGGATTTGACGTTGGAGAATTCTCAGCGTCTTGTTGTGGCTGGTAAAAATGGTGCCGGAAAATCTACTTTGCTCAGAATTATTGCTGGAGTTGATTCTGATTTTTCTGGTGAGATAATTCCTGGTGCCGGTGTGAAAATAGGGTATTTCAGTCAGGATAATGCTGAAACCATCAAAGGTAAGGAAACTATTCTTGAATATCTGGAAGCGAGAGCTCCGCTGGAACTAATCCCAAAACTTCGTGATATGCTTGGTGCTTTTTTATTTCGCGGTGATGATGTTTATAAATCTTTGGATGTTCTTTCTGGTGGTGAAAAATCCAGAATTGCTCTTTTGCAGCTTTTGTTGAGTCCGGTAAATCTTCTTGTGCTTGATGAACCTACAAACCATCTTGATATTCATTCAAAAGATGTGCTTTTATCTGCCCTTAAAGATTTTGGCGGAACGGTGATTTTTGTAAGTCATGACAGAGGATTTATTGAGCAGCTTGCTACAGTTGTGCTTGAATTGAAGCCTGGAGAATTTAAATATTTTCCTGGTGATTATGTTTATTATCTTGAACAGACGGAAGCAGTTCAAAATCGGCAGAATCTGAATGAAAAAGCAGCTGACAATTCAAATCAAAATCTAGACAAAAAAAATGGCGGAAATGTTGCGCAAAAAGTGGAAAGTAAGTCTGAGTCAAAACTTTCCTGGGAAGAGCAAAAAAAGCGTGAATCTGAACGTCGAAAAATAGAAAAAAAAGTTTCCAGACTCGAAGAAGAAATAGAGAATCTGGAAAATAAGAAAAATGAGCTTGAAACAAAGCTTTCAAATCCTGAAATTTACAGCAATGGTGAAAAGGCGAAAGCTGTTCAAAAAGAAATTGAAGAGATTGCATCACAGATAGAAATTGTTACTTTGGAATGGGAAAAAGCTTCGGAGGAGTTGATATGATAAATGAAAATCAACCGGTTGAAAACAAATCTGTTAAAAATCAACCGGCACTTTATTTAATTCCTGTGACGCTTGGTGAAACTGACATTTCTCAAGTTTTGCCTGCTTATAATCACGATATAATAGTAGAAATCAAACATTTTATTGTTGAAAATATTCGTTCGGCAAGGCGATTTTTGAAAAAAGTGGAAAAATCAATCGATATTGATGAGTTGACTTTTTATGAACTGAATCGTCACACCGATAGAAATGTGATTGGTGAATACCTTGAACCTCTGAAAAATGGAAAATCTGTTGGAATTATTTCAGAAGCAGGTTGTCCTGCGATTGCAGACCCGGGAGCTGATGTTGTTTCAATTGCCCAGCAGAAAGGCTTTAAAATTGTGCCTCTTGTGGGTCCTTCTTCCATTATCCTTTCGGTGATGGCAAGTGGTTTTAACGGGCAGAGTTTTGCTTTCAACGGTTATTTACCTGTGGAAGTTCCAAATAGAATAAAAGCACTTAAAAAACTGGAAAATAAAGTTTGGAATGAAAATCAGACTCAGCTTTTTATTGAAACTCCGTATAGGAACGCAAAAATGTTTGAAACAATCATAAATAATTTGCGTCCGAACACAAAACTTTGTGTCGCAGCCGGAATTACTTGCGAAAATGAGTTTATAAAAACTTTGCCCATTGAAAAATGGAAAAAGCAGAAAATGCCGGATATCGAAAAAGTTCCTGCAATCTTTTTGATTGGAAAATGATTTTGTGATTGACCAGTTTAGTTTTAGAGGAAAAAGATGCTGAAAATTAGAACTGCCTGTGAAAATGATTTGCCTCAGATAATGCTGATAGAAAAGTCGTCGTTTGCTCCTCAGATTCAGGAAAGTCAAAATGTTTTTCTGGAACGTATGAAATTGTGTCCAAAAATGTTTTTGATTTTTTATGAGGCAGATGAAGATGGTCAGCTTGAAATCAGCCCCTTTGAAAATAATGAAAATGTTACAGGGTATTTGTGTGCTGAATTTTTTTATGGAATTCCGCAAAATCAAAATGAACTGAAACTTGGACATCTTCCTCAAAAACAATTGCCCGATGATTCTTTAGAAATCAGTCAAAAAAATGAATATTATGTTTATATCAGTTCTTTTGCTGTGTTTCCATCAAAAAGAGGTGGAGGAACTGGAAAAAAATGCTGGAATCTTGCAATGGAATATTTTAAAAACATGAATTTTGAGCAGAATAATGCTATAATTAAAGGATTTTTATTGCTTGTAAACGAATTGTGGACAAAAGCACTTACGATTTATGAAAAAAGCGGATTTGAGAAAATCAAAACTTTTAAAAACTTTTTTGATAATGGTGAAAATTCATTTTCGGATGGAATTTTGATGAAACTTGATTTGTAAAATTTGCTATAGAAACTCGTTTGATGAAACTTTTTTTTCTAAAGTTTGATTTGCATAAAAATTTGTAAAGAAAACGATTTTTAAACTGGATGGATAATAAATGAAAATTAAAAAAAGTATAACATTGATTTTTCTTGCGGCGGCATATTGTATTAAAATATTTGCTGTTGATTTTTGGTCGAATTTGCCAAATGAACAGCTTGCCCGCCAGATTACAGATGAAATGACGAATTCTGAACTTTTGTCGCAAACTTTTATGTTTGGCTGGGCTGGTGCAGAACCTCCTGAACTGCTTTTTCAGTGGGTGGAACGAGGACTTGGCAGCGTAAAAGTTTTTGGCTGGAATACCGATGACACAAATCTTGTTGCAAAATCTATATCTGCATTACAAAAAAAATCTGTCTCCGGGCGATTTAAAATTCCGCTTTTTGTTGCAACAGACCAGGAAGGCGGCTGGATTCGCCATGTAAAAGGAGAAACTTCTATTACGCCTGGAAATATGGCAATTGGTGCGGCAGGCTACCCTTCAGATTCCTGGTATACCGCTTATTACATCAGCGAAGAAATCAAAGCGCTTGGAATCAACATGAATTTTGCCCCGACTGTAGATTTGTTTACCGATCACGATTCAACGATTATTGGAACTAGGTCTTTTGGTGATAATCCTCAGAAAGCAGGAATACTAGGTGCATCTTTTGCGGCTGGCTCAATTTCTGCGGGCGTTATACCGACAGTAAAACATTTTCCAGGTCATGGAGATACGAATATCGATTCTCACGGTCGACTTCCAGTTATTGATATAGATTTTGAGACTTTTAAAAATCGTGAACTTGTTCCTTATTATTATCTTATAAAAGAAAACGTGCCTGCCGTGATGTCTGGTCATTTGAGTTTTCCCCAGATTGATACAACAGGAGCACCTGCATCTTTATCAAAATATTTTCTCACAGATTTGCTTAGAGACCAGCTTGGTTTTGATGGATTAATTATTACAGATGATATGATGATGGTTGGCGCTACAGTTTATGCAGGTTCTCTTTCAGAAGCGTTCAAGATGGCATTGGAAGCTGGAAATGATATTATTCTTTCATCTACAACTGCTAAATTGAATGAAGCGTTGTGGACAAAAAATCTGGATACAATGACTACAGATAAAGAATTTCACGCTAGAGTTAAAGATGCAGCTTATCGTGTTATAAAAGCAAAACTTGATTATTTTAAATCAGGAAATGCAGCGCCTTTGTATCCTGAACAGAATAATTTTGAAAAAAGTATTCCGAGCAAAGAAGGACAGAAATTCTTTTTGGAACAGGCGTGTCGTTCAGTTACAATCGAAAAACAAGGTGAGGATTTTCCTTTGACAAAAGAGAAAGCGGGTAGAGTTCTTTTGATAGGATTTATGAACAGTTTCTTTAGTTCTGCAAAAAAACATTACGATGGTGCAGGAGAGTTCAGATACAGTGCTTATGAAATTGGTCCGAATGAAACACAATGGATTTTGGATAATATTGGAAAAGTGGAAAGTGGTTATGACACTGTGATAATCTGCGTTTCAAGTGAAAATCATGTAAAAGTTGCAGAATATTTTAAAAACAGTCCGAAAAAAGTAATAATTTTGAACAATATGTCGCCAGTTTTATCAGAAAAATTGATGTGGGCAGATACAATCTTACTCGGATACAGCTGGCGATGTGATTATTCTCTCAAAGCAATGATTTCTGCTCTCGCTGGTGATTTCGTTCCGCAGGGAATTAAACCGTATAATTAAGTTTTTTTCTACCCAGCTTTTCTCATCTTAAGATGGTCCATTTTTAT
Organism: uncultured Treponema sp.; assembly: GCA_945915085.1. Lineage (GTDB taxonomy): Bacteria > Spirochaetota > Spirochaetia > Treponematales > Treponemataceae > Treponema_D. The sequence goes on from CAMEET010000038.1 coordinate 6,816, forward strand.
TCTAGATAATCCGGAATCTCTTTGAGTTTATTATATTTTGCATCGTAATTGTGAGAATTTGGCCTAATCCCCAGAATTCTTTCATTTTCTGCTTGAAGTTGAAATTTAATCATCTCTTTGAAAGCAGTCATCATTGAAGAAGGATTAACTTTTTCATCAATCAGATTTGCAGACTGCATTTCTTTTATAAAATAATAACAACTTTCGATTGTGGAAATATATTCAGGTTTTGGCTCATGCTTAAAAGTAAAAATCGAACGATAATCCCCAGCAAAAGAAACTCTTGGAAGCTCAAGCAAAAAAGGATTATGTTCAATCATTTTCTTTGCACAAAACCATGTTGCATCAAGAATAATTACAAGCAATGTTTTATCACCTAAAACTTCCTTAAAACCTTCTTTTTGAGCCGTCCATGCATTTTCGCCAGGATACATCAGAACAGGAAAATACTTGTCTGAGTGCAAAAGTCCCTGAAAACGAGCATTTTTTGAAAATTCAAGACCAACAATAATTTCAGAATTTTTCAAACTGATATGAGCAAGATTTCCAGTACCTGTGCGCTGCCTTTTTGCTTCTTTCGTGTGCATCAAAAAAACAAATTTAATTCCACAGTCAATCTCCTGAATAAACTTACATAAACAGGCCGAAACAGGTTTGTAACATTTGTAACATCTTTCACTCATAACCATAGTATTATATAGAAAAAAATACAAAAAGACAAATGAAGCGAAAGATTGTATGTAAAACAGTGACAGACCTTGTTTTTACGAGTTTTTTAGCGAAGCGTAAAAAAAAACTCGCGGCTCGTGCAAACTAAATTTATGGGAGGAGTGTAAATGTTCAGCACGAGCCAGTGACAGACCTTGATTTGAAACTCATTTTCTCTTTGAGTTTTGGTACGTGTATTGAAGTTTTTTATTTAGAAATTCATTTGAAATATCTAAAACGAGATTTGCCAAAACTCGCGGCTCGTGCAAACTAAGTTTGTGTTGGAGTACAAATACTCAGCACGAGCCAGTGACAGACCTTGATTTTACATCTTTTCGCTACGTTTCCGAACTGACTTCGCCAGTCCTTTACACCAGCCCTTTTAATCCTTGACACAGCATTAAAATCAAATAATCGAAATAGAACCTAATATTTATGTTATAGAAAAAAATTAAGTATTATTAAAAAAGTTTACTTATAATAAAAAGTTATTATTAATATATTGACAAAAGCTTAAATAATGTCATAATTAAAATATATAAAAAAGAGATCATACGAATATTAAAACCAAATGGTTAAAATTGACCCATTTGATTTAATCTTGAGTTTCTTGCGAAACTCTTTTATTTCACTGTCTGCTTGGTGCGGACGAATCATAAACTTTCGAGAATTGATACTTTCTTCTAGTTTATGGTTTTAAAGAATAAAATTTATATGAGGATACTATGGAACTTTCACATGAATTTTTAGTTGAAGACAGAGAGTTTAAAGATTATGAAGATTTTTCCAAAAATTGCAAATTAAAAGCACCTGAAAATTTCAATTTTGCTTATGACATTATAGACCGCTATGCAAAAGATGTTCCAAACAAAAGAGCACTCGTTTGGATAGATGATAACAGCGAAGATGCTTTAGAATTCACATTTACAGATATTTCGCGTGAATCAAAACGTGCAGCTTATTGGCTTGTGCAGAAAGGTATCAAAAAAGGTGATACTGTAATGCTTGTTTTACGACGACGTTATGAATGGTGGATATTAATGCCTGCTTTGCACCGAATTGGAGCTATCGTAATTCCAGCAACTGATCAGCTTTTACAGGCAGATATCGAATACCGCACAAATGCCGCTGATGTAAAAATGATTATTTCTTATGATAATCCACATATTCTTGAAGAAATTGAAAAAGCAATGCCAAAATCACCAACTGTAAAATATCTGGTTACAGTTGGTCCTCAAAGAGAAGGATGGATTTCTTTCCATGATGAATATTCAAAACTTGATCCGGAATTTCCACGACCAGTTGGAGAAGCTGCAACTCACAACAATGATCCGATGCTTCTATATTTTACTTCTGGAACTTCTGGATATCCAAAAATGGTTTTGCAGGATTTTCTTTATCCAATCGGTCACATCATGACAGCAAAATATTGGCATGGTGTTGTTGATGACGGACTTCATCTTTCTATCGCCGAAACTGGTTGGGCAAAAGCTACATGGGGAAAACTTTACGGTCAATGGATTTGTGGAACTGCACAGTTTGTTTATGATATGAATATGCTCAAGCCTGATAAAATGCTCCAGATGATTGCAAAATTTGGACTTACAACTTTCTGTGCTCCTCCAACTGTTTATCGTTTCCTTGTTCGCCAGGACCTTTCAAAATATGATTTAAGTAAATGTGTTCGTTTCAGTACAGCCGGTGAAGCTTTGAATGGTGAAGTTTTTGATAAATGGCTTGAAAAAACTGGTAAGAAAATTTATGAAGGTTACGGCCAGTCAGAATCTACTATTATATGCGGGAACTTCCTTGATTATTGTCCAATTCATCCAGGCTCAATGGGTCTTCCAAATCCTTTATATAAAGTTGAAGTCCTAAATCCAAATGGAAAACCAGTTCCAGCAGGGGAAATTGGTGAACTTTGTATTCATGTAGAAGACGGACGTCCTTATGGACTTTTGATGGGATATCATAAAGATGTTTCACTCACAGCTGCTGCTTTTGATGGTGGTGTTTATCATACTGGCGATAATGTTTATCAAGACAAAGACGGATATGTCTGGTTTGTCGGACGAAAAGATGATATTATTAAATCATCGGGATATAGAATCAGTCCATTTGAAGTTGAATCAGTTTTGCAAAAACATCCTGCAGTTTTGGAATGTGCTGTTACTGGAGTTGAAGACGCAAAACGTGGAATGGCAGTAAAAGCAACTATCGTTCTTTCTCAGGATTATGCAGACAAAGATCCTAAAGAAATGGAATTGATAATGTCAAACTTTGCAAAAGAAAATACAGCAATGTATAAATGTCCACGTATATATGAATTTGTAAAGGAATTGCCAAAAACAATTTCTGGAAAAATCCGTCGTGTAGAAATTCGCGAAAAAGACAAAGGAAAAGATGCTGACAAGATTAAACAGGATTTCTAATATTAAAATTGTAAACTTGAAGAAAAATTAAACTTCCGATATTTTACAATTTGTCCGATTTTAAGGACAGTTCATTCATGATGAAAAAAAAGTTTGTTTTTGTTTTCGGTTTTTGTACCGTTTTATTTACAGCATGTTCTCTAAAATACGAAGATACTGTTCAGGTTGATTCTCGAGTGCCTGAGTTTGTGTTTGAAAATACAACAATGACACGCTATGAGGATAATGCTGTAACTTTTCAGATGAATGCAGGTCTTCTCGAACAGTATAAGAACTCAAATCAAACTTATGCAAAAAAAGTCAATTTTAATGCCTATGAAGATGGAGAAATCTCTACACAAGGTTCCTGCGGACTTCTTTTTGCAGATTCAGATTCAGAAATTTATAAACTTTATGATGAAATTCAACTTTTTAATTATTCAGAAAGTACAAATTTTTTTGCAAATGTGTTAAAATGGAATGCAAAGACTGAGCAATTAACAAGTGGACGCGGAGATATGGTCAGAATTGAAAAAGATGATGCTGTTATTCGCGGTACAGGATTCAGTGCTAGTGGAATTGGAAAAACTTTTTCTTTTAAAGGAACAGTAACAGGAGAAATTGAAACTGAATCAGACATCGAATCTGAAAAGTAATGCACATGAATAAAAAAATAATAATATTTGTATCAATAATTTGTATTCTCTCAAACATATATGCTGAAAAAATCATATTTTCTGCAAACAGCATGACAGGACAGGCTGGAAACTCAAACACAACAACATATCTTTCTGGAAATGCCTACATCAAAACAGATTCCATGGAAATTCAGGCAGATTCAATTGAACTTTCAGGTGAAGACTACAAAAATATTAAAGCAGAAGGAAATGTGATTGGAAAAAATATTGAGTCAAACATGGAATTTACATGCGACAGTCTGGATTATAATCGTGTCACAAAAGTCGCACAACTTAATGGAAATGTAAATCTGGATGACAAAGATAATGATGTGAATGCAAAAGCTGAAATCATAACTTATAATCAAGATGATGACATTGCAATTCTCCAAATGAAAGTAAATCTCGTTCAAGAAGATAATGTCTGCTCAGGTTCTTATGCAGTTTATTACAAAAAAACACAGATTCTTGAGATTTCAGGAAATGCACAGGTGAAAAAAAAGGATGATATTTTCAGAGCTCAGTTTATTAACTTTGACATGAATACTCAGGATATAAAACTTGGCGGAAATGTAAAAGGTACTGTCAAAGATTCAAAAGAAAAACCGAATTCCGAAAATGAAAATGATTTACAGCAAAAAAAGAAAGATAATCAGGAAAAGGCAGAAAATCTAATACCAGAAAATGCAGAACAAAATTCTTCGCTGAGTAATAATACATCAGAAAATAAAACTGAAGAAACAATAACTGATGATGAGTCAGAAGATAAACCTCAGATAAAAATTGATGAAGAGAAAAATAATTCAAGTGAAAATGAAAATTCACAGAATTCACAGGAAAGCGAAAATACAAATCAAAACAATAAATCAAAAATCAAAAAAAGCAAGAAAGTACAGAAGAAATAAAGAAATAATTGCAGGGGAAGTTTGATGAACACTCAGATTGAAATGAATACAATTAATTCTCAGCAAAATGAAAATCCTCAAAATATTGATGATATGAATACAACTCAAATCAATCCGTCAGAGAATAATCCTCAAAAAATGCATGAAAATCATATTTTGCGTGTTTCAAGCCTTTTCAAACAATTTGGACACAAAAAAGTTGTGCGTGGAGTTGAGTTTTCTATGCAGATTGGTGAAGTTCTTGGACTTCTAGGGCCAAACGGTGCTGGAAAAACAACAACATTTTATATGGTAGTCGGATTTTATAAACCTACAGCCGGTGATGTTTTTCTTGATGATAAATGCATTACAAATCTTCCTATGTATAAACGTGCCAGACTGGGCATTTCATATTTGCCACAGGAACCATCTGTATTTAGAAAATTTACAGTAGAAGAAAATATCTGGTCAATTCTGGAAACTCGTAAAGATTTAACAAAACAAGAAAAAAAAGAACGTCTTGAATCTTTGATTGACGAATTTGCTATTGAACGAATCAGAAAACAAAAAGCTTACACTCTTTCTGGCGGCGAAAGACGCAGAACTGAAATTGCCCGTTCTCTTGCCATGGAACCAAAATTTCTTCTGCTTGATGAACCTTTTGCAGGAATTGACCCGATTGCCGTTGCTGATATCAAAAGTATGATTCGTTTACTTGCAAAACGTGGCATCGGCATTTTGATTACAGATCACAATGTTCGCGATACGCTTGAAATCACCGATAGAGCGATTATTGTAAACCAGGGGACAATTATGACGCAGGGTACAAAAGAAGAAATTCTTTCAAGTGATGTTGCCCGGGAGATTTATCTTGGAAAAGATTTTTCTATGTAGATTTTTTTTTGTATTTTTCATTTCTGATTAGCTAGTAAAAAATAAATTGAAAAAAAACTGATTTTTACTCATTTGAGGTTTGACATCTAACTTGTCTTTCGTTATTATTTAGTGTGAACTATTCTAAAAATTTGAAGAGGAGATGACTATGCCTACTATTGTAATGTACATAGTTCTCCCTGTTGTTGGAATTGTTCTTGGATGGATTATTCGCTGGATTTATGCCAGATTTCAATTAACTGCTTCTGAACAGAAAGCAGAACGTGTAAAACGTGAAGCAATATTGGATGCTGAAGCACAGAAAAAAGAAATTTTGTTAAATGCAAAAGATGAGATCATTCGGGAAAGAAACCAGCAGGAGCGGGAGAACCGTGAACGCCGAGCTGAAGTACAACGATTTGAAGCAAGAGTAAATAAAAAAGAAGAACTTCTTGAACAACGTGCAGCTGAGTTTGAAAAAGCAGAGAAGGAACTTGCCGAAAAGCAGGTTGCTATTGGAAAAAAAGAAGAAGAACTTTCTAAACAGGAAGAACTTTATCGTGCAGAACTGGAAAAAATTTCTGGTTTGTCAGCACAGGAAGCAAAAGAGCTCATTATCAAGAATTTGGAAAATGATGCTCGCCATGATGCTCAAGCATTAATCAATAAGATTGAGCAGGACGCACAGCTTTCGGCTGAAAAAAAAGCACGTGATATTCTTATCACAACGATTCAAAGAATTGCACCTGAAACCACAAGTGATATTACTGTAACTACAGTTTCACTTCCAAGTGACGAAATGAAAGGACGCATTATTGGTCGTGAAGGACGAAATATCAGAACTTTAGAAACGCTTACTGGAGTTGATATCATTATCGATGATACGCCAGAAGCAGTTGTAATTTCATGTTTTGACCCAGTTAGAAAAGAGATTGCAAAAGAATCTTTGGAACGATTAATTTCTGATGGACGCATTCATCCAGCTCGCATCGAAGAAATTGTTCAGAAGGTTACTCACGAAATTCAAAACAAGATTTATGAAGAGGGTGAACGAGCTTTGTTTGATTTGGGTATTCACAATATGAATACTGATGGAGTGCGTGCTTTAGGACGCCTTTATTTTAGAACAAGTTACGGTCAGAATGTTTTAAACCATTCAAAAGAAGTTGCAAGAATTGCTGTAATGATTGCTTCTGAAATTGGTGCGGACAGAGAACTGGCAAAACGTGCTGCCATTCTTCATGATATTGGAAAAGGTGCTGAAAATGACAGCGACCAGAACCACGCTGAAGTTGGTGCAGAACTTGCCAGAAAGATGGGCGAAAATGCTTTGGTGATTAATGCAATTGCAGCTCATCACAATGATGTTGAAGCAACAAGTATTGAAGCAATTATCGTTCAAATTGCTGATGCAATTTCAGCAGCAAGACCTGGTGCCCGACGTGAAACAATTGATAACTATGTAAAACGACTTGAAAATCTTGAAGCAATTGCAGAAGGATTTGCAGGAGTTGAAAAAGCGTATGCTATTCAGGCTGGTCGTGAATTGCGTGTACTTGTAAATAATGAAAAAATTCCAGATAGCGATGTAAAAGATTTGGCAAGAAATATTGCAAAACAGATTGAAACAGACTTGCGTTATCCAGGAAGAATCAGATTGACAATGATTCGCGAAACACGAATTGTAGAATATGCAAGATAATGATTGCATTAAAATGCTAATATAATGCAAAAAGGGCTGTCCATGGGTTTTGTCAAAAATGACACCCTCAGGGGCAGCTTTTTTTTATTTTGGAATGAAATATGGGTTTTTATGATTTTTATGATGTTGCAGTAGTCGGTGCTGGTCATGCAGGAATAGAAAGTGCTCTTGCTTGTGCCAGAATGGGATTAAAAACTGTATTGATTACACAAACTCCTGATGCAATCGGTAGAATGAGTTGTAATCCTTCAATCGGTGGAATTGCAAAAGGTAATATTGTTCGTGAAATAGATGCTTTGGGCGGAGAAATGGCAAAAATCATAGATAATTCTATGATTCAATTCAGACTTTTGAACAAAAGTCGTGGCCCTGCGGTACAAGCACCGCGTTCTCAGGCAGATAAAATAACATATTCAATGCTTGCTCGTAAAATTTGTGAGAAGGAACCTAATCTTTTTACATTAATGGATACAGTTATTGATGTTTTAACAACTGCTTCTCAGACTCCTCTTCCCCCAAACTTTGACAGTATTGCAGAAAAAGGTTCGATTCCTGGAGAAAGTCGTCATCAGGGAGAAACTGAGGCAGCAAGAAGCGGATTGCGACAGAAAGTAACTGGAATTGTTACGGAACGTGGCAGAATAATTCCAGTGCGCGCTGTAGTTTTGACAACAGGAACTTTTTTGGGCGGCAGAATTTTTATTGGTGAATACGATGCACCTTGCGGTCGTATTGGCGAAAGTGCAGCTTATGGACTTACGGAAAGTCTTCATCGACTTGGATTTACTACTGGAAGACTGAAAACTGGAACTCCGCCAAGAATTTTGAGAAAAACTATTGATTTTTCTAAACTTGAAGAACAAGCTGGAGATGAACAGATTATTCCATTCAGTTTTGAAACAAAAGAAGTAAAAAGACCGATGGTTCCATGTCATGTTGTATATACAAATGAAGAAACTCATAAAATAATCAGGGAAAATATAGGACGTTCGCCTTTGTACAGCGGAAAAATTCATGGGATTGGACCGAGATATTGCCCTTCGATTGAAGATAAAGTTATGAGATTTGCAGAACGTGACAGACATCAGATTTTTGTAGAACCAGAAGGACTTGAAACAGAAGAGATTTATTTAAATGGATTATCTTCCAGTCTGCCAGAATGTGTTCAAGATGCGTTTATGCATACAATGACTGGTTTTGAAAATGCTGTTCAAAGTAGACCTGGCTATGCTGTTGAATATGATTTTGTGGAACCAACTCAACTTTTTCCTTCTCTTGAAACAAAACGTGTTGCTGGACTTTTTAATGCTGGTCAGATTAACGGAACTTCTGGTTATGAAGAAGCGGCAGGACAGGGACTTATTGCCGGTATGAATGCCGGACTTTATGCAAAAGCTCATCAAAAGCTTTGTGGACCTTTGAAAAACCTTTCTAGTGATATAAACGGTGTGCCTGCAAGCATGGAAAAACAGGCTTTTTGTCCTAAAAATGAAATGACAATTGAAGAAAAAAAACAGTTTGCGCAGATAAGTGAAAAAGAAACTAAAGCGTTGAATGAATATGTTTGCAAAGTACAAAAAGAAGCCGGTTTTGAAAGTTTTGAAAAAATTCCTGATTATGAACCAATTGTTTTGGGACGTGACGAAGCATATATTGGCGTTCTGATAGATGATTTGGTTACTCTGGGAACAAAAGAACCGTACAGAATGTTCACAGCACGTGCTGAATATAGATTGAAATTGCGTCATGATACTGCTGACAGACGTCTTGCAAAATATGCATTTAAATGCGGGTTAAAAACTCAGGCTCAACTTGATGCTGTAAATGAAAAATATGCCAGACTTGAAGAAATTGAAGCTCAAATTTTAAAAAATCCTGATATGAAAAATCCTGGATATCCTGAAAAGGAATGGGAAGAAGCAAAGATAGAAGCAAAATACAAGTATTACATTGAAAAACAGGATAAACGCGTGGAAAAATTGCACAAGATGGAAAATACGCGTATTCCAGCGGATTTTGATTATGGTTCAATTCCTTCTCTTTCTGCGGAATCAAGATTTAAGCTTGAGCAGGTGCGTCCTGTAACTTTGGGACAGGCAAACAGAATTTCAGGAATTCGGAACAGCGACATTATGCTTTTGATGGTATATTTAAAAAGATAAAAAATTCGCCAGTGAGGTATGAAACTGCAAGATTTTAAACTGCACAGCGCACCGAAGCTTTTTCGGGCGCCGTAGGCGAGTCCGTCAGGACTGAACGTGAGTGAACCGAAAAAGGTGACTGGGAGTTTGAATTTTGCTGAAATAATAATAAAAATAAATCATAAATTGGAGTATATATGAAAACTTTGGATTGGAATGAATATGAAAAAACTGCAAGACTTTGTGTTGCTGAAGGTTGTGTCTTGCTTGAAAATAATGGTGTTTTGCCTTTGAAAAAAAATCAGAAGGTTTCAATTTTTGGAAGAATTCAGGCAAATTATTTTAAAAGCGGTACTGGTTCTGGCGGAAAAGTGAATGTTGATAAGGTTTGGAATATTGGTGAGGCTCTTGAAAAATCTGGCAAAGTGAGTGTGAATAAAGAGCTTGAAAATGTTTATAAAAAATGGATTGAAAAAAATCCTTTTGATGAAGGTTTGGGCTGGGGAATGGAACCGTGGGCTCAAAAAGAGATGCCTTTGTCGGAAAAAATTGTTTCTGATGCGAGTGCGGCAAGTGATGTTGCTCTGGTTATGATTGGTAGAACTGCGGGCGAGGATAAAGATAATTCATTAACAGAAGGGTCTTATCTTTTGTCTGAGGATGAAAAAAATATGCTTCGTCTTGTGCGTAGCGGTTTTGATAAAATGGTTGTGCTTTTGAATGTGGGCAATATTATTGATATGTCTTTTGTGGATGAGTTTAAACCTGATGCTGTGATGTACATATGGCAGGGTGGAATGGTTGGCTGTCTTGGTACGGCTGATGTTTTGACTGGTGATGTGAATCCGTGTGGAAAACTTACTGACACTATCGCTTATCATATGTGTGATTATCCTAGTGACAGATGGTTTGGTGGCGAAAACGAGAATTTTTATTGTGAAGATATTTTTGTGGGATATCGTTATTTTGAAACTTTTGCAAAAGACAAGGTGCGTTATCCTTTTGGATTTGGACTTTCTTATTCTGATTTTGAAATTATGCCTAAAAGTTTTGAAAATTGTTTTGATTCAAAAACTGTGAATTTGAGTGTGGATATTTTGAATAAAGGTGATTTTGACGGTAAGGAAGTGGTGCAGATTTATGTGAAATGTCCGAATGGAAAACTTGGTAAGGCGGAACGCGTTCTTGTGGATTTTGAAAAATCTTCTGTTTTAAAAAAATTTGGCAGCGAGACTATTGCGTTTGAAATTCCTTATTATAGTTTTGCTTCTTTTGATGATGGAGAAGGGGTTGATTCTGCAAGTTCTGTTAGTTCTGCAAGCGGTGACAATTCTGCAAGTGTCGCCACCGAATCTCGTTGTTGCGATACAAAATCTGGTTCGTCTGAAAATGCATGGATTTTGGAAAGCGGTGAATATGTTTTTTTTGCTGGAAGTGATGTTCGTTCTGCCAAAGAAATCGGACGTTTTTGTTTGGACGACCTTTTGATTTTGCAGCAATGTGAACAGGCTTGTGCTCCTGTGCGTGCTTTTGACAGAATGCACCGTGATGAAAACGGAAATCTTGTGATGAAAAAAGTCCCTTTATGCACTGTGGATATGCGTGAAAAGCGGATGAAAAATCTGCCGACTGAAATTCCTCAGGTGAATACTGAAAATTATAAACTTTGTGATGTTTTGGAAAATAAAGTTTCTATGGAAGATTTTGTGGCACAGTTTACTGATGATGATTTGGCGTGCATAATTCGTGGCGAGGGAATGGGAAGCAGTCTTGTAACGGCGGGAACAGCTTCTGCTTTTGGCGGTGTTTCTTCCAGACTTCGTGATACTTTTGGAATTCCTGCTGTCTGTTGTGATGATGGTCCGTCCGGCATGCGAAATGATTGTGGAGCAAAAGCTTTTTCTCTGCCAAACGGAACTTGTCTTGCTTGCACTTTTAATAAATCACTTGTGGAAAGTTTATACAGTTTTACTGGACTTGAAATGTGCAGCTGCAAAGTTGAAAATCTTTTGGGACCTGGCATGAATATTCACCGTCATCCTTTGAATGGAAGAAATTTTGAATATTTTTCGGAAGATCCTTTTGTTACAGGACAAATTGGTCTTGCTATGTTAAAAGGGCTGATGAGTGCAGGAGTTACTGGCACAATAAAACATTTTTGTGCAAATAATCAGGAAACAAGGCGACATTGGCAGGATTCTGTAGTTTCTCAGCGTGCATTGCGTGAAATCTATTTGAAAGGTTTTGAGATTGCTGTTAGAAACGGTGCAAATTCTGTCATGACAACTTATGGAAAACTGAATGGTCTTTACACTTCCAGTTCTTATGATTTGAATACTGTAATTCTACGAAAAGAATGGGGATTTACAGGAATTGTGATGACTGACTGGTGGGCTTTTATAAATGAGATTGGTCGTGAACCTGATAAATCTAATTTTGCGGCAATGGTTCGTGCTCAAAACGATTTGTATATGTGCTGTTCTGATGGAAGCAGAAATGCGGATGGTGATAATACTCTTGCTTCGCTCGAAAATGGAAATCTTTCACGTGCTGAACTGCAGCGTGCGGCTATGAACATTTGTAATCATGTTATGCATACTCAGGCGATGGCTAGACTTATGGGAACGAATCAAAAGATTGAGATTATAAATCGTCCTGTTTCAAATGATGAAGCAAATCTTGATGATGTAATTTTTTATGTTGTTGAACATGATAAACCTTTTGAAATTGATTTATCACAGAAAAACAGTGTTGCCGGCACAAATTATATTCTTTCTTTTGATGTACGTGATATTGGTACTTACCGACTGACTCTTTTTGGAAGTTCTGAACTTGGAGAACTTGCTCAACTTCCATGCTCGTTATTTTTTCAGGGAATTCCAACTGCAACTTTTGTGTTCAACGGTTCAAATGGAAAAACTGTTTCGATTACAAAAGATATTGCATGCCCTACAAGATTCAGCACTTTCAGACTTTTTGTTTCTCAAAATGGATTGAAACTTGAAAAATTGAAAGTAGAATTTGTGGGGAAAGAGTATAAATCATTCTTTAATATCTAGATTATATTTTTGAGGTTGATTATGAAAAATAAACTTTCTATTCTTGTTTTTTTTGTAAGTATTTTTGTTTTTGCAGGTTGTGAAAATCAAAATGATTTGTCTGGAAACTGGCAGATTGATAGTCTTATTCAAGATGGTGTGTATCAGCAGATTGCTGTTTCTGACATTAGTTTTTTGATGGAAGATAATCAATTTTTCGTTGCCGGGAATTCTGGTGTGAATAGATTTAATGGCATTGTGAAAGTGCAGGGGAATAAAATTATCATTGAAAATCTTGCTTCTACTAGAATGATGGGAAGTGAAGAGGAGATGGAATATGAGAATTTATTTTTGCAGACTCTAACTGGAGTTTCAACTTTTAAAATAAAAGATAATAAGCTCAAAATCATAAATGCTGATAAAAAACTGGAATTAAACTTCTTCAGGAAAAATTAAAACTTATTTATCAGACGAAATTCTCTGAATTGTTGCCTTTTTTGTCTTTTATTATTAACTTATATATATTATGACTACAAATATTGAATTAGGTTCGGCTCCTCTTAGTAAACTGATGGTGAAACTTTCTTTACCATCAATAACAGCTTTTGTGATAAATATTCTATACAACATAGTTGATAGAATTTACATTGGACATATTCCCGGAAATTCTTCATTGCCGCTCACTGGATTGGGAATCTGTCTTCCAATAATTACATTAATCAGCGCTTTTAGTGCTTTTGCAGGAAACGGAGGAGCTCCTCTAGCTTCCATTGAGCTTGGAAAAGCGGAAAAAAATCCTGAATGTGCAGACAATGCAAAAAAAATTCTTGCAAATGCACTTTTTCTGTTGATTTTGTTTTCTGCTTGTCTGACTTCTTTTTTTATGATTTTCAAAGACCGTCTGTTGATGGCTTTTGGAGCAAGTGAAGCAACTTTACCATTTGCGTCAGATTATTTGAAAATCTATTTATGTGGAACAATTTTTGTTCAGCTTTCAATCGGACTAAATCCTTTTATTACAGCTCAAGGAAAAGCAAAAACTGCGATGATCAGCATGCTCATCGGTGCATGTTTAAACATCATTTTGGATCCAATTTTAATTTTTGCGCTGGGATTTGGCGTAAAAGGTGCTGCTTTGGCAACAATCATAAGTCAGGCTGCAAGTGCAATCTGGATTTTACTTTTTCTCACCAGAAAATCAACAGTTTTAAATTTTCAGAAAAAATTCCTGAAACCTGATTTTACAATCATTAAAAAAATTGCGTCTTTGGGAATTTCTCCATTCATCATGCAGGGAACTGAAAGTGCAATTTTTATTGTTTTCAATTCTGGTCTGCAGCGGTACGGTGGAGATTTATATGTTGCAAGTATGACAATTATGCAAAGTCTTATGCAACTCTGTTTCTGTCCTATGCAGGGATTTACAACAGGTGTGCAGCCAATTATCAGTTATAATTTTGGTGCAAAGAATTTTGACAGAGTAAAAAGTGTTATCAGGAAAATGGTCGTTATAACTTTTTCATTTACAGTGATTGCTTTTTTTGTGATGACAAAATTTCCTGCTGGTTTTGCAAAAATGTTTGCAAATGAACAGCAGCTTATTAATCTTGTTGTTCATTTGATTCCGATTTATTTTGGAGCTTTGTGGATTTTTGGAGTTCAGATGAGTGCACAGTCTACGTTCCTTGGATTAGGAAAAGCAAAAACATCACTTTTCATTGCATCGCTTAGAAAAATAATTTTACTTATTCCGCTGGCTCTTACACTGCCGCATTTTATGGGAGTTGAAGGCATTTTCTGGGCAGAACCGATTGCTTCGTTCACTTCAGCGGTGACATCTGGAATTTTGCTGTTTATTTGTTATAAAAAGATGAATAATAAAGGATAGGGGATTTGTACTAGGGAAATTACCTTAATAAAAAAATTGACAAAAATAAAATTTCATTTTACAATTAATTATTGTTTAATATTAATTGATTAAATTTATTTATTGGTTGAAAAAATTGTGCTTTTTGGATTTCAAAAATGTAATAAAAAATTTTTTTTTCTATTAATAAATAATAGTTGTCAATTTTGGAGGAATAACAAATGAAAAAACTTTTAGCTATTGGATTTGCTGCAGTTTTAACAGCATTTATTTTTGCTGAACCTGTAACTTCATCATCAGGAAACAAATTGGGTTCTTTGGGAAACGTTACAATTTCAGTTGACAAAGATTATTCGAAAAAAAATCCTGCAACTTTAAAAGGTGCAACAGTTGAAGAAGTAGAATATCTGAATGAAAAATGTATAAAAGCAACAAAAAATAAAAATGGTGAATTGCGTCTTGCATTTATGTTTGACCAGCCCGTTCCAGCAACAGATTTAAAATATCTGCAATATTCAATTGCTGGATTTAATGGATATTCTGGTCATTACAACATTGGTGTTATGTATGAAGATATGAAATCTACAGAACATAATATGTCTTGCTATACTTCTCAGTACGTAAAAAAAGATGAATGGTCTACATGGACTTTCGATTTGAAATGGGATGAAGTTTGGAATAAAAATTTCAGTCCAGATAAAAAAATTATTGGAATTCAATTCTGGTCAAAT
>CAMEET010000039.1 GCA_945915085.1 uncultured Treponema sp.
GACTTGCCCATGCCAGGAGGAGCGGTAAATACACCAATACCTCTTGTATCCTTTACACGAGACAGGGACAGACCTTGTTTTCAAACCGCACGTTTTCCTGAGTTTTGGCAAAGTGAAATTCCAGCAAACGAAGGTAAAAAAAATGCCAAAACTCTCGGCTCGTGCAAACTAAATGCTTATTGGTGTGCCAATCTTACAGCACGAGCCAGGGACAGACCTTGTTTTCAAACCGCACGTTTTCCTGAGTTTTGGCAAAGTACAATTCCCGCAAACGAAGGTAAAAAACAAGTGCCAAAACTCTCGGCTCGTGCAAACTAAACTGACGTTGGTGTGCAAATGTTCAGCACGAGCCAGGGACAGACCTCGTTTTCACAAAAATTTTGCAATTAATCTAAAATCGATGTAAAATTATTTTTATGGTATTCTATTTTATTCAATTTATGTGCTAACTATGCCGATATGTAAAAAGTATCTTTATTTTTGGAGAAGCTGATGTTAAGAATTCAAAAAAATTTACTTACATTGTCTATACTCTTTACCATTTTTATACCTGTTTTTGCTCACGGAAAAGCTGATATTGAAGAAGTTGAAGTTTCAAATCTGAACAGCTGGCAAGAAGAAATTGATTTGGAATCGAAAAAAGCTGGAAAATACAACATTATGATTACAGCAAAAGATTTGGGCGGAAATGTTTCTGTGGAAGGTCCGCACAATATCTGGGTTGACCCAAATTCTGATTTACCAATTTGCGGCATCACAAACCCTTATCCAGACATGCGTGTTGTTGGAAATCTGAATATTGTGGGTACTTGTGTTGATGATGATGGAGTTTCAAAAGTTGAGCTTATTCTTGATGAAGGTACTGAAATTGAAAAACGAGTAACGGCAGAAGGTAAAGAATTCTGGTCTTACTATCTTGATACAAATAATTTAGATGAAGGTCCGCACACTATCAAAGTGCTAGGTTATGATATAAACGAAATTCCAGTTGAAAGTAAACCTGTGGTTCTGACATGGCAGCTTGACCGTAAGCAGCCTGTGACTGAAATTCAAGACAAAAGCATGGGTGTTCTTGTTTCTGGAAATGTAAAATTTGATGGTCTTGTTTCGGATGGAAACGGAATCAAAGAACTTTACTATTCAACTGATAACGGCGAAAATTTCCTGCCTGTAAAAATCAGCCCGAATAAAGCTGGTGACATTTGTTCTTTTTCATTAAATATTGATACAAAAAAATTTGCTGACGGTCCTGCTGTTCTGTGGTTCAAAGCTATTGATAAAGCAACATCTGTCGGTTATTATTCTTTCCTTTATTTTATTGATAATACGAAACCTGATGTGCAGATTATTTCTCCAACTGCAGATCAGACTATGAACGGTATTTTTACAGTTGCTGGTTTTGCAAAAGATACAATCGGTGTAACTGAACTTTCATGGAGCTTTGGTGCAGAGTCAGGTGTTTTTGACCTTATTCCTGGAAATCCGTACTGGGCTGTTACTCTCGATACCCGCAATATCAAAGAAAAATCGCAAAAATTTGTGATTCATGCAGTTGACAGAGCTGGAAATATTGTAGATGTTCCAAGAAATATTCTGTTAAATCAAGAAAATGACAAACCTGTTGTAAAAATTACAGAACCAGCTGAAGGTCAGATTTTTACTGAAGATGGAAGACTTTTTGTCCGCGGTATTGCTTCTGATGATGATGCACTCAAGGCTGTAAAAATCCAGTTTGACGGTAACGAGCCTGTTCTCCAGGAAACAAAAGGTGTTTTTTATCTTGATTTGTGTGCTGCTTCAGATTTGACTGCTGGAGCTCACAAAGTGACTGTAACTGGCATTGATATAAATGATGTTGAAGGAAATCCTTTTGTTATAAATTTTGTTTCAAAAGGAATTGCTCCTGTTTTTGAAACTCCAAAGATATCTTCTGGAAAAGATTCTGTTGATTTTGTAAACGGAATGGAAATCCATCCTGAAAGCGGTTCTGTTTTCTCAGTAAACATTGCTTCTGGAATTGGCATTACAAAAGTTGTTTCGCAGATTTACTTGAACGACGAATGTTATTCTGAAAATCAAGTTGATTTGAAAAATCTTACGTCTTACACAAATTCTCTTCCTATAAATTTTGACAGTCCAAAAGGCGTAGTTAAATATGTGGTTACCGCTACTGATGCAATTGGACGCGAAACGAAATACAATGCGCTTTTGTACATCACAAATACAAGTATTGTAAAAAATGATGATCCTGTTGTTGTTTTTGATGACAGCACAGTTGGCGAAGACGGCACAATCATTCCGAATTTTGAGTTTATGCCTTCTGGTTATCTGCTTGGTGCGGAAGCTCAGAGTGTGGAAATTGTTCCTCCATCAGCTTTTGTAGCTGCACAACTGGAAGGAAATCAGATAAAACTGAATATTGACCAAAACGAAATTGGTATTTCAAATGATTTTATCGTGCGTGTAAAAACTACAAAAGGAAAAATTGCGGAATCACGTACACTCAGAATCAAAAATGACAGGGAAATTCCTCAGATTGAAATTGAAGATTATTCAGAAGATATGGCACTTGACGGCAGCGATGGTCTTATCACAATAAAAGGTCGTGCAACTTGCCGCACAAAACTTGAATCTGTGCAGTACAGAATTATTCCAGTTTTGATTTCTATTGATAAAGGTGTGATTTCCAAAGTCATGCCGCCTGAAATTCCTGAAGAATTCGAATCTGTTTCGTTGATGCCAAATGGAGATTTTTCAATCGATATAGACACTTTATATTTCGAAAACGGAATGTATATTGTTGAAATTATTGCGCAGAGTGAAGCAGGAAATAAATCGGCAAAAGCTGTTGCTATCAGCATGATTCCTGAAATTGAAGAACAAAACGGTAAAATGCCTGCACCAAAAGCACCTGTTATCGCTTGGGTGGATGCATTTGACGTTTATGCACTTGGAATTTATCAGGGTGAACTTGACAGAAATTTCCAGACTTTCGAACGCGCCCAGATGAATGAAGGAAAAAATGACTGCACTTGGGATGTAACTGTCGTAGAAACTGAAAAACTTTTGCAAGGAAAATATTCTGCACAAAAACAGCCGACTTTGTCTGCAGCAATTGCGTTTGTAAATGGCGAAGAATATTTGAGTGGAATTCCTGTAGAATTGGAATATATGGCAAAAACTGGAAGCACAGTCACCGTTTATATTGATTCAAGTGTACCAGTTTCTTCTGTTAGTTATGAAATTTATGGAGATGAAATTCCAGGTGGAAACGTTAATCAAAAAGGTGCTGCCAAAATCATAAAGCCTTCAGCCGATGAACCTTTACGATGGTCAGCTGAAATTCCACTTTTGAATCTGCCTTCCAGAGTAAATCATCTTCAGGCAACTGTAAAAGCTGGTTCTCTTGAGCAGACTGTAAAAGGCGATATAATCATTGTGCGTCCAAATGACCAGAGTATTGTAAATGATGGCGAAGAAATCTTTGCAATGCCTCATGCAAATCTGGCTTATGATGAAATTCAAAATGCTTATGTTTTTGACCAGAATTCAGAATATTATTATTTTGCAAATGTAAAGCAACCTGTTTATGCGACTATAAACGGAAAAGCGGCTACTGGTTTGTCCTTGCAGACTAACGGAAATCTTGTTACTCTGAAAGGCGAAAAAGATGGTATTTATCAGGATGTGACTGTTACTTTTACAGACCGTTTTGGTGACTCTTATACTTCCAAACCTGTTAATATAATTGTAAATAATACTCAGGCAGATGTTGTACTTGTTGCTCCTGTTTTACACGATTGGTTAAATAATTCACTTTCACTTTCAGGAACTGCGGCTCATTCTCTTGGAATCCGTAGTGTTGAATATTCTGTAGATTATGGTGAAAACTGGCAGAAATTTGAACTTCCTTCTGGAAAAGCCGGAAATCTTGGAGTAACGTACAAAAATACAATCGATATTTCTTCTATTGAAGATGGTCTAATTCCAATTGATATTCGTGCGACTGACATTTCAGGTAAAACTGTTTACTTTAGAACAGCTGGATATAAAGATGTAACTCCGCCAGAAGCAAGTGTTGTTGTTCCTCTTGATATTGATGTTGTAAATGGTGAAAACCTGATTGTTTTTGATGTCAAAGATAAAGCATTCCTTGCATCAGCTGATTATATGACACCGCTTGTGAACGGAAAATCTCAAAAAGTGGAAATTCCATTACAACCTTTGATTTCGATGTACATCGGAACAAGTGAAGTTCCAATTGATGATGCAATGTCTTTTGTTTTCAAAGATGATGCAGGAAATCAAACTGTTATAGAATCATGGAATTTCAGTATCGACAGCGAATCTGATTTACCTCGTGCAGAAATTCATGTGCCGGAAGAAATGCAGGTAATCACACGTGACTTTACAATTTCAGGTGTAGTTTATGATGATGACGGTGAATCATCTATCTTCTATAAAATTGATAACGGCGAATATAAACAGGTTTCTACAAAAGAAGTTTACAAAGCAAATAATCCGGCTGCGGAATATGCTTTGAACACAAGTTTTTCTATTGATGTTCCATTGGAAACAATGACAGATAATGAACACACAGTTACAGTTTATGCAGTTGATATAAATGGCGTAAAAGGTCTGGAAGTTTCAAAAACTTTCAGAATTTCGCTGGAAGAACCGAAAGGTGCAGTTGAAAAACCTACAATCGATACTTCTGTCCGCCAGATTGTTACGATTTCCGGTTGGGCAAGCGATAAAAACGGCATTAAAAATGTTCAGATATCTTTGGATAACGGAATTACATATAATGATGCAGAAGGAACTGAAAACTGGAAATATGTAGTTGATACAAGAGCAATTCCTGGTGGAACTCAAGTTGTGTTCTTGAAAATTACAGACAATTACGGTATTCAAGGCTTGTATTCAAGTTTGATAAATATTGACAACAATGCTCCTGATATCAAACTGGAACTTCCTTTGGACGATTCTATCACGTCAGGAGACTTATTCTTTTCGGGATATACTTATGATAATGTTGAAGTGACAGATTTGTACGTTACAATCAGAAATCTTGGAAGAACCGGTGTTGATGTGGTTAAAAACATTAAGATTGACAGAATCATTGGTGAAACAATTGATATTAAAGATTTAGCTGATGGTTTTTATAATATAGAACTTACCGGTAAAGATAAAGCTGGAAACGTCACAAATGTGAGCCGAAATATTCATCTTGAAAAGAATCGTGACCCTGCAACCGTTGATATTCTTTATCCATTAAATGGAGAGCATAAAAACGGACGATTCACAATTTATGGACAGGCTTCAGCTGAATTTGAAATTAATTCTCTTAAACTCTACGTTGATGGAAAATTTGTAGATGAAACTTATCTATCATATTGTGGATTTTTCAAATTTGATATGGGGCCTGAAAATATGGAAGAAGGAACTCATACTTACCGCGTAGACACTCTTCTTTCAAACGGAAAAGAGATTCCTTCGCGCGAACAGACAATCACCTATTCATCTACAGGACCTTGGATTGTAATTGACAACTTTACATACGGTGATTTTGCTATAAATCGTCCTTATATCAGAGGTCAGGCAGGCTATTCAATTAGTGAAGATGAGCTTTTACTTTCCAAAACAAAAGAAGTTTCAGCAGAGTTTAAAGCTGCCGTTGCTGCAAAAAAAGTCGAAAAGATTGAACTCAGTTTTGACAATGGAAAAACATTCCAGCTGCTTTCAAATAATGAAAAATGGATGTACCGCATTGAAAACGAAGACATCCCGGAAGGTTATCATTTCTTCCTTATCAAAGCAACGATGAAAAATGGCGAAACTGCAATCACAAGAACAATCATTCAGATTGACAATACATGTCCTACTGTTAAACTGATTGCGCCTTCTATCGGCGGTCGCTATAATCAGTCTTTGAAAGTGTCTGGATTGTCAAATGATGATGTAAAACTTGAAGATGTGACTGTAACTTTCAGAAAAGGTGATAAATCGGCTTATGAAGTTCCGTCTTTCATTCAGGGACTTTATTTTGATTTCAAACTTTGGGGAGCTTCGCTTTATTCAGTTGGTGCTGGACTTACATTCTTTGATGATGTTGTAAAAGTTCAGTTCTCTTACGGGCAGTTTACACAGGCACAGCGTGATTCTGTTTCAAATCTGCTGGGGGTAAATTTATCAAAACTGCGTTATGGTGGAGATATCATTAGTCTAAAAATTCTAGCTAACATTGCAGAAATTCCATTCAGTTATTTCTTTGGTCATGATTGGGATTGGCTTTATGCAGATTTTGCAGTTGGTTGTGATTTTTCAAGATTCTCAGAAACAAACAGTGGAAAACCTCAGATTTTGTCTTCTTTGATTGCGCAGATGGAATTCCCAAAAATCAAACTTGAAAATGTAAAAATGTTCAGTTCGTTTGCACTTTATACAGAAGCAGCATTATGGTTCATTCCAACGGACGTTTCAAGTACAGTCGATATTAAAAACTTAATTCCGCAGATAGCAATCGGTGTCAGAACAAATATCTTCTAAAAAGGGTGGGTGATATTAGTGATGTTTAATATTTTTGATAATAGAAGAATAAAAACTTTTTTCTCTGTCATAATCTTTTTGTTCGCTTCAGTTTCTTTGTTTGCGGTGGACGAATATATCAGCAAGATTTATAAACAGCTTGATAAAATTTTCATGGAAAAGTCTGAAAATGCGCTGAATGATGTTCTTTCAGATAATAATCAGGATAAAAATTATTATTTGATTGAAAATTATACCGAAAAAAAGATTCGCCGCCTGATTGTAAACAATGATTATGATTTTGCCATGACTGCAATCATCATTGTTATAGAAAACAATCTGGATAATGAGCAGGCAGTTGAAATGTATTCCATTATTTCTGAAGCTTATGAAGTGCAGAAAAATTATGAAGCAGAGCAGGAACAGAAACGTCAACTTGAACTTGCCAGAATTGAAATGGAAAAAGAAAAACAGCGTGTTTCAGTTGACAAGCAGTATGTTTCCACTTCCAAAACAAATACAGGAAAATCTGTCTACATTTCTGGTAAAGAAACAAAACTCACAAGTTACAATTGGAAGGCAACTTTGGGAATTGTGGATTTAGCATGGCTTATGGAAAGTGCCGCTGGTCTGAATAATCTGCAGTATGGTGTTTCACTTTCCGGGCGTTATGAATATACTTTCCCAAATGATGTAATTTTTGGTGGTGATATTTTTGCAGACGGACATTTTCTTTCGTTCACTCAGGAAAAAGAAAAAATTATTCCGATATTTGGTGAAGTTGAAGGCTTGGTGAAATTTGCAACAGCTGAAATTTCAAAAAACTTCTTTTTCAGACTTGGTTTTGGAAGCATATTCACAGGAAAAGATTCAAAAGCTGTAAATACAGTTTCTGTTGCCAATACTTTATTAACACCAATTATTGGTGTAACATATCAAAAATGTAAGCTTCCATTTGCCAATATGGATATTGGAGCTGATTGGTATGTCGGTCATCTGTTTGCTCAATCAGATTTGAGTTTTGCAATGGGCGTGAATATGAATCTTGAATTTGCTTTTGCAAGCATGGATGAAGTTTCATTGAATTTAAATATCGGTTTGAGAGATAAAATTTTTGTGAAGCAAGGTGGCTTTGAAAACAGAGCCAGTTTAATATTTGCAGTTGGAGTGGAAAATGTTGTTAAATAATTGTAAAAAAATTCTTTTTTCTATCATTTTTGTGGCTTGTTCTGTGACATTATTTGCAGCAACAACTGATTTATCTGTTCGCTTTCTTGATAAAGCAAATGAAGCATTTGAAGACAATAATATAGAAGATGCTTACAAATATGTGAATCAGGCACTTGCAGTTACAAAAGATAAAGAATCGCAGGCAAATGTTTTGTATTTTGCTCAAACAGTTTATTCTGTTAAACTTCAAAATCTTCTGGAAAAATATGATGATATGGCATTTATCGATATTCAGATGAATTTGGAAAAATATCCGAATGTCGAAAATACAAAAATCAAAAAACTGATGAAGCAGATTGAAACTGAGCAGGCAAATATTGCAAAAGCAGCCGAAAAAGCTGAAGTTCAGGCTCAGAGAAAGATTGAAGCAGAACGTTTCGAAGCTCAGCAGGAATCTTTGGAAGCTCAGACACAGGCAATGAAAGAACAGGCTGACGCAATAAAACAACAGGCAGAAGATACAAAACAAAGTCAAGAAGCATTAAAAGAAGCTATTATCAAGCAGGCAGAAGTTACTCAAACAACTCAGGCAGAATTTAAAAATGCTTTGGAAACTGGGCTTAAAGATATGGGCAATGCTTTTACAGAATCAGCAAAAGAACAGAAACGTTCTACAAAAGTGATTGCATTCGCTGTAATCGGCATAGCCATTATCATTTTGATTGTTGTACTTTTAATCATCGTGATTGTACGTCATGGTCTTAAGCAGCAGAAAATTCAGCAGGAACAATATGTTCAGGCATTTAAAATGCTTGCTGCAACTCAAAACCAGACAAACCGCATTATGCTTGGTGGTGCTGTTGATATTTATGGGCAAGGAAATCTGCGCATTGCAGGAACGTCGACATGGGCTCCAGCACAGGCTTTACCAGATGTGACATTTACCGAAGAGGATGAAGAAGAACTGAAGCAACTTGCCATAAAATGCGAAGAAATAGGACAAAAAATTGACTCAGCAACAGGCCGCAAAAACAATTCCAAGAATGTAAGTGAAATTGTTTATAAACTTTCCATTCAATTGGGATTGCCGCAAGGACTTGCAATGTTGAATTTCTGTGCCGCTATGATATATGATGCAGGATTTTTGGGAATTGACCCTGATTTATTATCTTCAACAACTCTTTCTGAAGAGGAAAAAGAGGCGATGAAAGAACATGTAAATCTTGCAGAAAAATATTTAAGTTTCGTTCCAAAAAAATATTGGAACGTTTTTGAAGATGCTGCAATGAAACATCACGAAAATATTGATGGAACTGGATATCCAAAAGGTTTGAAAGGCGATGAAATTCCACAAATTGCAAGACTTATCCGTGTGGCAGAAAGTTACGTTTCACTTTCGAGTCGTCGTTCTTATCGCGGAGCAATGGATAAAGAATCGGCAGTAGCAGCACTTCGTGAACAGGAAAATCTTTATGATAAAGATGTTGTGGATGTGCTTGAACAGATAGTTTAAAATAAGATTTTTGATTGCTCTATTTTTATAAATAAAACATCTGATTATTATCATAAGTCACCCAAACAATGTTTCGATTTTTTGTTGAAATATAGTTTGGGTGACTTTTTTGTTTTAAATATATGTATATGTAAGTCAACCACTTTTTATTAACTTTTTATTAATTTCTAGTACTTTTTTTGTTCAACTGTATTGACACAAGCGGACGGGGGGGGGGTATTATAAAAATTGTTTACTATTTGTAAACAGAATTTTAAAAATTATAACAAAGGAGAATGTTGTTATGAAGAAATTTTTAGTTGCTTTTGTTACATTAGCGGCACTTGTTTTGGCTTCTTGTTCAAATACATTTAATGCTAATGACAAATTGGCTACACCTGATGTAACTACTGAAGTTACAGAAAACGGTGTTATTTTACTTAAATGGACACCTGATCCAAATGCAGATAATGGATATGCTGTTCTTGTATGTGGTCCTGAATCTGAAGTGTTTGCGGATCAGACATCATGGACTACAATTGGAAACCTTGGTAATCAGAAAGTTTATGAATACCCATGTTCGGAAATTGAAAAAGAATATAAGTTTAGAGTTTATGCAAAAACTCCTAGTAAATCAAATCTTTTGGCTTCTGACTATCGTGAAGTTTCAGTTACATCACCAAAAGAATATGTTGATTCAGAGGCAATTTCTGCAGACAGAATTCAGCTTAAAAAGCTTGCTGGATCTAAGAATAAATATCAGATTTTCTTCCCAACTTTAGCTGGTTATAACTATACTTATAGAGTTGTGAATTCAAACATTGACGCAAAAGCATTGTTTACAAACAATTCAGTAAAATCAATTACAAATAGTTCTTGGGGCGGATCTTTCGAAACAGTAAAAGGATCTTTGACTGAACAGGCAAAAGAAACAATTGATGACAAAGAAGTTCTCAGAGCACAGTATATTACTGAAATTACAATTCCAGCTCCTACAGGTTATGATTCATATGACAATGAAAACTATTATGTTGTTGTAAAAGCTGAACCAGTTAATAAAGATAATGGTCAGACAACAAAATATGTTGTTTCAACTGCATCTGCAAAATATGATTGGAATGAATCTACTATTGCTCCAAAGAATATTTCTGCTACACAGATTGCTGCTGACAAAGTTCGCGTAAAATTCAGTGCAGACTATGTAAATAAGGCTCCAGTTGCTGCTGATAAATTTACAGTATACTATAATTTGACTCAGAACGTTGGAACAGAACTTAAACCAGTTACAGAAAAAGCTCAGCTTGTAAAAGTTGATGGTACTATTGTTGCCGCAGATAATTATGATGAAGTTGAAACATCACAAAAGAATTCACAGAATTACTATATTGATGTTACAGTAAATGAATTTGACAAAACAGGTGTAAAAGCTTATATCTATGATTTCTTTGTAGTTGCTTCAAATGCAGATGGTGATGATTCTTGGACTGATGCAGCAAGTGTAACAATTCAGGGACAAACTGAATGGAAAGAAAACAATGCTCCATCAGTAAGTTCTATTTCTATTACCCAAGCAAAGAATAATAAAGTAAATATTTCTTATACAGTTTCAAAAGATGCTACAGTAACAGCTACTTATGGAAAATTTAAAACATTGGCAGAAGCTCAGAATGCTTTGGAATCTCAAGTAAAAGAAAATCTTACTGCAAAAGCAGAAGAAACTCCAAAAACTACAACAATATCTACTGATACAGTATGGGTTGATAATGTAGAAACTAGTTATACTGTAACAGTTAGTCCTACTGTAACAAGTGTAAAATATGAACTCAAAGATTTTGCTCTTGAAACAGGAAAAAAAGTTGTAATCACTAGCACAGATACAGATGGAAGAACAGATACAATTTCTACAACAACTAATGTGGGTACTTATTATGTATTCAGAGTAGTTGCTTCTAAAGAAGGATATGATTCTAAAGTTAGTACTGCTATTGCTTACATCACTGAAACAAAAAATGGAAAAGCTGATCCAATATATAGCCTTGAAGTAATTGGTGGAAATGGTGGAAACCAGAACTCAGGTAACCAAGGTGGAAACACTGGTAGCCAAGGTGGAAACCAAAACAATACTATTGCTGGAAACTACTATTCTCCTGATAACAGCGAAATGGTATATTTTGATGGAAACGGCAATTGTCTGTCCTATAATTTTGATGCGAAAGAGAATTGTTATAAGCCATATTCGGGAGGCTATTATTCTCTAGAAGGTTCTACACTTCATATGTGGTCTGAAGGCATTTTTGATATATTTGGTACATTTGATGGATATTCTATTGAAGCTAATGGATTGAAATATACAAAAAAGTAAATTTATAATTATTACAATTAATTCAAGTAAAACTTGAAAAGAGGCAGGGATTACCCCTGCCTTTTTTTATTTAGGTAGGTAAAAAAGTGACGTATATTTAGAAAAATATAAATAAATCATAAAAAATTACTTGAAAATTAAGTAATAATAAAGTATAATAAAGTTAGTTTTTGTTAATTTTACAAACAAAATAATCTAACTTTTTTTAATAACAGGAGAACTTATGATTCATCCAAAATATTATGAAATGCTTAAAAAACAGGAAGTTTTTCTTTCTAGAGAAAACAAAGTAAACAATGATTTTTACAATGGTGTTTATGACCGTTATGAAAATCCAATTCTCACAAGAGATAGTGTGCCTTTGACTTGGCGTTTTGATTTATCCAAAGAAAATAATCCTTTTTTTATGGAACGACTTGGTGTAAATTGCGTTTTCAATTCTGGAGCAATTTATTTGGATGGAAAGTTTTGTCTTGTTTGCCGTGTTGAAGGAAATGACAGAAAATCTTTTTTTGCTGTGGCAGAAAGTCCAAATGGAATTGATAATTTCCGCTTCCGTGATTATCCTGTTGTTTTGCCAGACACATGTCCTGAAGAAACAAATGTTTATGATATGCGTTTGACTCAACATGAAGATGGTTGGATTTATGGAGTGTTCTGTTCTGAATCAAAAGATAAAAATAATCCTGATTTAGGAGCTGCTGTTGCTGCTGCAGGCATTGTTCGCACAAAAGATCTGGAAACTTGGGAACGTCTTCCAAATCTGATTACAAAACATTCCCCACAACAAAGAAATGTTTGCCTTCATCCTGAATTTGTTAATGGAAAATATGCATTTTATACTAGACCAATGGATGATTTTATCAACACGGGAAGCGGTGGTGGAATTGGTTTTGGTCTTTGTGATGACATTACAAATGCCGTAATCGACGAAGAAAAAATCATTTCCAAAAGAATTTATCATACAATAACTGAAGCAAAAAATGGTGCCGGAGCCACTCCAATTAAAACTGAAAAAGGCTGGATTCATATTTCTCATGGAGTTAGAAATACAGCTGATGGTTTACGTTACGTTTTGTATGTTTATGCTACAGCTTTGGATGACCCTTCAAAAGTCATTGCAGAACCAAGCGGAGTTTTCCTTGTGCCACTTGGAAGTGAACGCACTGGTGATGTTAGTAATGTTGTGTTTACAAACGGTGCTATCGAAAAAGACGGAAAAGTTTTCATTTATTATGCATCTAGTGATACAAGAATGCATGTTGCTACAACTACTGTTGAAAAAATTTTAGATTATACTTTCAATACACCAAAGGATCCTCTCAGAACCTGCGATTGTGTAAAACAGCGTTGTGAACTGATAAAAAATAATCTGGATATACTTAAAAATTCTTAAAAAACAAGGTCTGTCCCCTTTTTATCCAATTTATATATTCATTCTGCTATTTTCACAAAACGTTAAAAGTGATAAAATGATTTCTATATTATAGGGCAGAAATTCGTTATCTACCTTTGCGTGTGTGCTTGCACCCAAAAAAAAGCATTTTGCACCGAGTCAATGGAAAATTATTTCTATAAGTGCAGCACGATTCTTGCGTGCGAGCTTACAGCGAAAGGGATGCATTGTGCGCAAGGCGCACTAAAAATTAATTTCCTTAAATGCAACCCGCTACCTACTTGCGAGCTTACAGCGAAAGGGATAGTAGTGGCGCGAAGCGGCCACCGGAGCGAGCGTAGCGAGCGAGGAGGCTGGAGCGATAGCGGAACCACGAATAGCCCGGCCCGAAGGGTTCGCCCTGATACTTAAAAAAAAATTGTGAGGAATATATGAGTTTGAAACTTTTTAATACTATGGGACGAAAAATGCAGGAATTTGTTCCTATAAAGCCTGGTGAATGTGGTTTTTATGGGTGCGGTCCTACGGTTTATAATTATGCGCATATTGGAAACTTAAGAGCTTATGTTTTTTTGGATGTTCTTGACAAGACGCTTTCGATGCTTGGTTATAAAGTTAATCATGTTATGAATATTACTGACGTTGGCCATTTGACTGGTGATTCTGATGACGGCGAGGATAAAATGAAAAAATCTGCGCAGGAACGTCATGAGTCGGTTCTTGAGGTTGCAAAATTTTATACGGCTGCATTTATGGCGGATATTGATGCGCTGAATATCAGGCATCCTGATGTGATTTGTAAGGCGACGGAACATATTCCTGAAATGATTGAGTTGATTAAAAAAATTGAGGCGAATGGTCACACTTACATGGCTGGCGGTAATCTTTATTTTGATATTTCAACTTTTCCTGATTATGGCAAGCTTGCGAATTTGAATTTGGATGAGCTTAAAGCTGGTGCTGGTAAACGTAATGTTGTTGTTGTGGATGAAAATAAGCGTAATCCTGGTGATTTTGTGCTTTGGTTTACTAAGTCTAAATTTGAAGATCAGGCGATGACTTGGGATTCTCCTTGGGGGCGAGGTTATCCTGGCTGGCATATTGAATGTTCCGCTATGAGTATGAAATACTTGGGCAAGCATTTTGATATTCACACTGGTGGAATTGACCATGTGCCTGTGCATCATACTAATGAAATTGCGCAGAGTGAAGGAAGTTTTGATGAGGCTGAACGTGCAAAAGGTCCTTGGGTTAATTACTGGCTTCATAATGAGTTTTTGATTTTGGAAGGCGGCAAGATGTCTAAATCAAGCGGTCATTTTATCACTTTGCAGACCAGTTTGCCTCCCGAAAAAGGTTTCAGTTTGAAAGATAAAGGTTTTGCTCCGCTTGATTATCGTTTCTTCTTGTTGGGCGGTCATTATCGCAAGCAGCTTGTTTTCAGTCTGGAAGCTTTGGAAAGTGCTAAAAATGGTCGTGCCGCTTTGAATGGTCGTGTCTCTAAACTGATTTCAAAAGCTAATGATGTGGAAAAACTTGGTCTTACTATTGAAAACTTTGCTGAAATTCTTTCTGCAAATCCTTATGAAGGCGAAAACTATGCAAAATTTCGTGAAGGTTTGGAAAATGACCTTGCAACTCCTGTAGCTATGGCTGCTATGCAAAAAGAATCGAATGGAAAAGGTGGTGTGAAAGCGGGTGATGCACTTGCTGCCATTTTTAAGATGGATAAGGTTTTGAGTTTGAGCGTGATTGAAAATGCTTTTGCTGTTCTGGAAGAGCAAAAAAAGGAATTGAAAAAATCTGTTGATTCTCATGCTGATGACCCTGAAGCTTTGGAAATTGATGCTCTTGTGATGGAACGAACTGAGGCCAAAAAGGCAAAAAACTTTGCAAAAGCTGATGAAATCCGTAACCTTTTGGCTGCTAAAGGTGTTGTTATTATAGATACACCGAACGGCCCGACGTGGAAACGGCAGTAGTTTTTTCAAAGAGTGCTGGGTAAAATGAAGAGTTGGAGAATTTTATGTTTTTGGGTGGCTTTTTGCTTCGCAAAAATCAGGCTTTTCGCACTTCGCCGACTAACCGCGGCTCATCCCTACGCGTACGCTTCGGGACTGCCTTCGGCAGGTGCTACAATCCTTGCCACGGTTTAAACTTGAAATTGAATTGTATTATCGATAACAAAATTATTAAATAAATTGTAACTTTTAGGATTTTTATGTGTTTATAAATGGGGAAGGGAAAGATGATGGATTGGCGGTTGCGTTAAATGCCGGCAATCCAGCGGACTTTAGAAAACTTTATGATGCGTCTATGCAGATGCTGTTTAAAATATCGTTTAAAATTGTAAATGATGAAGAAGCAGCAGAAGATTTGGCGCATGATTCTCTTATAAAAGCTAACGAAAAGGCTATTGTTTTTCCGTCTTTGAATGATGCTAAATATTGGCTTATACGTGTTGTAAAGAATGCATCTTTGAATTATGTGAAGCGCAAGGAAAGAGAACGTAAAGCTTATGAAAAAGTTTTGTATGAGGACCACAGAAAAGCAGATTCGGGCGAAACTGATTTGCTTAAAGTGGAGTCTATTAAAAATGCAAGAGAGGCTCTAAAAAAACTTCCAAAAAATCTTCAGGATGTTCTGTTGCTTCGTGAATATGCTGATTTGAATTACAAAGAGATTGGGAAGGTTTTGGGGATTACCGAAGGAAATGTAAAAGTTCGGATTTTTAGAGCGAGGGAACAGCTTGTTAAATTGATAGGAGAAGATAATGTCTTTTTGCCCCAGTGATGATATTCATTCTATTTATTTAGACAATGAATTGCCAGGTGATTACAAAAATCTATACGAAGCTCATGTAAAGAATTGCCCTGAGTGTCAAAAAAAATTAAATATGTTGAAAGGTGTTTCTTCTTTACTCAGACAGGATGCTGCGTGTATTTGTCCTGACAGTCATTATGTTGATGAAAGTTTTGACAGGCTGCAGATTAAGATGTCTTACCGCAAAAATTCTTGTGAAAATACTAGAAAGCACAAATACAATTTTGTATATTTAGTTGGAGCGGCTGCGGCTGTTTTTGCTGCACTTATTGTGCCTGCACGTCTTGCAAATGTTCAAAAAAATCAGAATAATGGTATTTATTATGTGCATCCTGCAATGACGGCTGTTTCCGGCGGTTCGATTGCTCAAGTTCCTGTAAGTTCTGTTGTTTCTTCAAGATTATCTGGCAGGAGCAGTTTTGGCAATAATGTTGCTTTTGATAGTGGAAAAAGTGTCGTTTTTTCGGGTAATATACATGATAATGTTTTTTCTTCTGATTCACAGAATAAGCAGAATATATCGCATAGTTTTGCCAGCGATGTTATAAATGCGTCGGTTTTGAAACCAGAATTGGAAGAAAACTCGATTTCTATAAGGATTACAATTCCTGGGGTTGGGCAGATTCCTGTTACTACAGAAATTACTTTTCCTTTGGATGTAATGTCAGGTAAATTTTAGTGAATTCTTCTGGAAGTATAAGTTATTTTCTTCGTAAATACCCTGTTGTCAGGGTATTTTTGTCTGTTGTTATCATTTTTTTGATTCTGCTTTCTGTTTTTCTTGTGAATAAAAAAACAAAGGCCGTTCCGCAGATTATTTCTATTGTACCGCCTGTCGGTTCTCCAGGTGACATTGTTTCAATTTTTGGTGAGAATTTTGGTACGGAACGGGATATGAATTATGTGGAAATTGCCGGTTCTAAACTCACAGCGAGTTCTTATGTTTCATGGACAAACAGTTGCATAAAAGTGGAACTTCCTGCGAATGTTCAGAATGGACTTGTTTTTGTGGGCGTAAAAGATATGCGTTCAAATCCTGCGCTTTTTGCAAATGAAGTGGATATTCCAGTTCCAGTTCCGCCTGTTCAGCAGGTGACAAAACCTGTCATCTCTTTTTTGTCGGAAGATAAGGTGAATGTTGGCGATGTTCTTGTGATTTCTGGTAATAATTTTGGTGATTCAAAAAATCAGTCAAAAGTCCTGTTTACTGTGGATTACAACAAAAATATCAGTTCGGCTGAATTCAAAACTGCAAAACTTTATTCTGAAAATATGATTGGTGCCAATGAAGATGATTTTGATTATCTTTCATGGTCGAATACAGAAATAAAAGTGATTGTTCCAGACGGTGCTTGTACTGGTGCTGTCGTTGTCGATACTGGCAAGGAAAAATCTGAGCCTAAGGAACTGACTGTGAATTCTGCAGCAGGATATAAAACTTTTGATAACAAAAAAATCTATCTGATTGAATATTCTGCTGACATTGATGATGTTGTTACAAATGATGTTTCTACTATTACTTTGCGCTGTCCAATTCCGCTGACGATGGTTTCGCAGCCAAATGTTGAAATTACTGAAGGTTCGCCTCAGCCAATTATTCAGAACTACCAGAATAATTTGATTCATCAGATTTCCAAGAATAGAAATAATACTCCAAAAACGGTTTTTACTCAGACTTTTGTGCTTCCTGTTTATGAAGTGCGTACAAAGATAAATGCCGATAAAATTGGAAATTATACAAACACTAATAAAAATCTTCTTGCAAAATCTACTCAACCTGATGAACTTGTGCCTAGTGACAACGAGTCAATTATTTTGTTAAGTAATCAGATTGTTGGAAAAGAAAAAAATGTTTTGCGAAAGGCTAAACTTTTGTATAATTATTTATGCGAGAATTTTGAAATCACAGATACTAATACAAAAAATGAGGCAAATCCTTTGGAAATGATTGATAAGAAAAAAGGAGATGCTTATGATTTTGCAGTGATTTATACGGCTTTGTTGAGAGCTGCAGGAATTCCTGCTTTGACGGATGCTGGTGTTCTTGTGGGAGCTGATATGATGACTCAACCGCACTGGTGGTGTGAATTTTATATTCCAAAAGTTGGCTGGATTCCTTGTGATCCTGCTTTGGGATGTGGTATGGAATATAAAAAATGGGCAGACAGCGGCGTGGAAAATGAAAGAGATTTCTATTTTGGAAATATGGATTCACATCACATCACTTTTTCAAGGGGATGGAGTCAGTTGAAACCGTTCGCTGCTGAAAATAAGATTGTACAGCAGCCGAGAAGTTTTGCCCTTCAGTCTATTTGGGAAGAAGCAAATGAAAGTACAGCAAAATATAGCAGTTATTGGGGAAACCCGATAGTAAAAGGAGTGTATTGATGACAAAAGTTTTAAGTGTTGGTGGTTCAATTATTGTGCCGGATAAGCCAGATTGTGATTTTTTGACTGCATTTGTAAAAATGTGTACACAATGGCTTGAGCAAGATAAAAGTCGTAGATTGATTCTTGTTGCTGGTGGTGGTGCGCCTGCACGCGTTTATCAGAATGCTTACAAAGAAGTTATGCAGAAAACTGGTGCAAAATCTGCTGATGGTGAGCTTGATTCTGCAGACTGGATTGGGATTATGGCAACAAGAATAAATGCGCAGCTTTTGAAAGCCTGCTTCGGTGATTATTGCAAAAATGATGTTGTTTATAATCCAACTGATGAAAATATCAGATTTGATGGTCAGGTGCTTGTTGCTTCTGGTTGGAAACCTGGTTTTTCTACTGACACTGATGCAGTGTATCTTGGTGAAAAATTTGATGCAAAGACGATAGTAAATCTTTCAAATATCGAAAAAGTTTATACTGATGATCCTCGAAAAAATCCTGATGCAAAACCTCTTGATACAATTTCTTGGGCAGATTTCAGAAAAATGGTTGGTGATGAATGGACTCCTGGAAAGAATTGTCCTTTTGATCCAATTGCATCAAAAAAAGCAGAATCAAATAATATGAAAGTGATTTGTGCCGGTGGAAAAAATATTGAAAATATTAAAGCTATTTTGAACGATAATGAATATATCGGAACCACTATCGGATAATTATCTTTGATTTCTTGATTTGATTTATCCGTTTTTCTATCAATTGTAGATACTTTTTTATGAAATAGAAAAACGGATTGATTTTTATTTAATATTCTATATTCTTATTTGATTATCTGATACTGTAACAATAGAAAACGCAATTCTTCCAGATTATTCACTTTGAAAACTTTACAGATATCGGTAAAAGTACGTTTTACTGTAGAAACGCTGACATTATATTTTGAACTTAATTCTTTATAAGAAAGATTATTGTAAAGATTTTCCAAAACAAAAGTTATTTGCCTGTCATTTAAATTATAATTTGATAATTTTATTGTGTTTCCGACTTTTACATCTTTTAAAACTTCATTTTGAGTAACAGTTTTTGGCCAAAAACAAGAAAGTTTTGCCTTCAGATATTTATAAATCCATAAATAAAAAATAAAACTGTATGCTGAAGAGGCGATTGAAAGAAATGTTACTTTAAGTCCATGCGTAAAAGTACCGAGTAGACTGAATATGTGGATTACAATAAGAACAGGAATTATGTTTCCCATTTTATTTCCTGCCAAATCTTTACAGATTATCAATATGAGGGAAGCATAAAAAAAGAATGTTCCTAATTGTTCGTAACTTGTAAGCATTGTTAGAACACTTTCAACCATCATTATGATTACATAACCTATATCTGAAGGTTTGAAAATCAGAAAAAGTGCATAACAAGAACAAATCAAGTGTGTTACAAAAATAACGTTTTTTGATGATCCAAAAAATTCTAGAATGGAATCTGGATCGCCATCATTTAAGAACGCTGTAATTGTAGCTATCACAAGAAAACAAAAACCAATGGCCGATACAACTCTCTCATTGATTAGTTTATTATCCTGCATAAGAATTAATTATAACATAAGTTATTAAAATTTTCCACAAAAAAAATTATTTTTTTATTAATTTTGGTGGGAGGAGGCGGATTTTGAGCTAAGCGGTTGCTTTTAAACTCTGTTTTTCAATGCTTCTGTGATTTTTGCGCATGCATTTATTCCGTCCATGGCACTTGAAACTATTCCTCCAGAATATCCGCTTCCTTCGCCAACTGGATAAAGTGATTTGATTGCTGTGGATTCAAAACTTTCTTTGCTTCGGAGAATTCTCACTGGAGTGCTTGTGCGCGTTTCAATTGCAATCAAAAGTGCATCGTTGCAAATGAAACCTTTCATATTCTGATTAAAATTTCTAAATCCCACTTGAAGGCGTTTGCTGATGTGGTCTGGAAGCCATTCGCATAGATTTGAGGAATTCAGTCCTGGAGTGTAACTTGAATTTGGAAGTGTTAGAGATTTTTTATTATCCAGAAAATCTTTTAATCTTTGTGCTGGAGCTGACTGTTGGTTTCCGTGTTGTTTTGCAAGCTGTTCCAGATGTGTTCTGAAAAGTAATCCTGATAATGCTTTGCATCCAAGATTTTCTGCCTGTTTTACAAATTCCTGGGGAATGTCTTCCGGGCGGATTTCCACTACAATTGCGGCGTTTGACCATTGAGAATTTCTTTGAGCGGCGGACATTCCGTTTACTACAATTTCATTTTGACTAGAACTGGAAGGAACTACAAATCCGCCTGGACACATGCAGAAAGAATAAACTCCACGTTCTTCCACCTGAGTTGTCAATCGGTATTCAGCTGCTCCAAGATTTTCACTTTCGTTTGAATGATATTGAATTTTGTCAATGAGCGCGCGCGGATGTTCAACCCGGACACCGGCTGCAAAAGTTTTTGCTTCAAGTGATTCCGGGGCAATTTTGGCTAAAATCTGATAAATGTCGGTTGCAGAGTGACCTGAGGCAAGCAAAACTGCATCCGCGAAAAAACATTTTTTCTCCCCAGTTAAAACATTTTTAGTGTTCGCGCCGAGAATTCTTGTTTTCTGTGAATTTTGTGAAATTTGGAAATTTTCGCTACTGCCTGAAGAATTTTCGTTGTCATTATTCAGAATAAAATCAGTCACTTTTGTGTTGAAATGAATTTCGCCACCGAGTGAGATAATTTTTTCACGCATATTGTTGATGATTTTTGGAAGTTTGTTTGTACCGATATGGGGATGTGCGTCTGTGAGAATTTTTGGGTCTGCACCAAAATAATGGAAAATTTGCAGAACTTCGGAAATGTCGCCACGTTTGCTGCTTCTTGTGTAAAGTTTCCCATCGGAAAAAGTTCCTGCACCGCCTTCACCAAAACAGTAATTAGAATCTTCATTGACAATATTTTGAGTACTGATTTTTGCAATGTCAATTTTGCGTTGTGAAGTTTGAGCACCGCGTTCTAAAATCACAGGTTTAATGCCGCTTTCCAAAAGTTTGAGGGCACCAAAAAGTCCCGCCGGTCCTGAGCCAACAATTAAAACAGATTTTTTTCCATCAGCTTTTTTCCATTGGAAAGATTTTTTTTCAGTTTCTTGAGGATTTTCTCCGATGAAAACTTTGTATCGCAGATGAAATTTTACTTTTCCATGACGAGCATCAATTGATTTTTTCAAAAATTGAAGATGAATTTTATCTTTTTCAAAGTCAGCAAGTTTCAGATTAAGAATTTCGCTTTGTTCCTGTTTAGATTTGATTTTTTCAACATTTTTTTTAAGTTCGGAGAGAATGATTTTTTTATGTAGAAGAAAATTTTTTTCATCTTCTGGTTTTATTGTGATTAAAATTTCTGATATCATAAAAAATATTATACACAGAAATTTTGATTTATTAAAGATTCCATAAAATCATAAACTTGAAGAAAGTTTGAACTTTCGAAAGTTTATGATTCGTCCGCGCCAAGCGGACAGTCAAATGAAAGAGTTTCGCAAGAAACTCAAAGATTATTCAAATGGCGCAATTTTAGCCATTTGAATAATACTTCCTTAAAATCATAAACTTGAAGAAAGTATCAACTTTCGAAAGTTTATGATTCGTCCGCGCCAAGCGGACAGTCAAATGAAAGAGTTT
>CAMEET010000040.1 GCA_945915085.1 uncultured Treponema sp.
CTTCGCTTGCAACAATATCAGTTCTTCTTTCATCACCATATTTTTCTGCAAGTTCATTTGTATCATTTTTGATGATTTCAAGAATTTTATTATGATTGGCAAGAAGATCTTGCAGATAGTCAATCCAGGCTTGCAATTCTTTGATTTCTTTTTGAAGATCTTCAATCTGCAGATGTGTCAATCGTTTCAATTGCATATCAACAATAGCCTGAGACTGTTCGTCATCAAAATTAAATCTTTTTTCCAAAGCTTTTTTTGCAGTTTCAGTATCTTCACTTCCGCGAATTATTTTGATAACTTCATCAATATTATTGATTGCTGTGATTAAAGCTTCCAAAATGTGCATTCTGTGACGGGCAACTTTTAAATCATAAATTGTTCGTCTTGTAATTACTTCATCACGATGATTTACAAAATGCGCTATCAACTGTTTTAAGTTTAAAACTTCTGGTTTTAAATACTGAGGTTTTAAAGTTAAATAGTCAGGTTCATCATAACGTGGATTTCCTTCTTTTTCTTGAGGAACAAGTGCAAGATTTATTACACCAAAATTTGACTGAAGTTCTGTTTTTGCAAAAAGCTGATTCAAAACTATTTTTGTAACGGCACCACGTTTTAAATCAACAACAAGGCGCATACCGTGTCTGTCAGAAGATTCATCGTTTGCATTTGTGATTCCTTCAATCTGCTTGTCACGAACAAGTTCTTTTATCTTCGTGATGATATTTGTTGTATTCACTCCATAAGGAACTTCTGTGAATACAATAGATTCTCGCCCATGTTTATCTGTTTCAATTGTGAATTTAGAACGAATGACAATTTTTCCTCGTCCTGTTTTGTAGGCCTTTTTGATTCCTTCAGTTCCATAAATAATACCACCTGTTGGAAAATCAGGACCTTTTATATATTTCATCAATTCATCAATTGATATTTCAGGGTTATCAATATAAGCACTAATTGCAGCCGCAACTTCCTTTAAATTATGTGTAGGCATATTTGTTGCCATACCTACAGCAATTCCTGTTGTACCATTACAAAGAAGGAACGGAAATTTTGCAGGAAGAACAGATGGTTCCTGACAAGTATCATCAAAGTTTGCAACCATATCAACTGTATTTTTTGAAAGGTCGGCAACCATTTCTTCCGTAATTTTAGACATTTTTGCTTCGGTATATCGGTAAGCTGCAGGAGGGTCACCAGCAATTGTACCAAAGTTTCCCTGTGGAGTTACTGTTGTATAACGCTGAGCAAAATCTTGTCCAAGACGAACTAGCGCATCATAAACAGAAGCATCTCCATGAGGATGATAATGACCTAATACTTCACCAACAATAGTAGCACATTTTTTTGTTTTTCCACCGCTTGCAAGATGAAGTGTGTCCATTGCATACATTATTCGTCGGTGAACTGGTTTAAGTCCATCACGAACATCAGGCAAAGCACGCTGTACAATTACAGACATTGAGTAGTCAATGTAAGCCTGCTTAACTTCATCCTCAATCGGGATTTTTATAAGAGAGCCGCCTTCGGCTGTTTTTATCTCTTCCATTATTATCTCCATCTATGTTTCATGTTTATAATACTTTTAAAAATATTTTCGGTATATTTCTGCTTTAAAAGTTTCGCTTCCATCGAGTTTTGTATACTCAGCATCCTTATAATAAGTCATTCCAAGTTTTTCCATTACACGACGTGAACCATAATTTTCTATGCAAAATTCTCCCTCAATCATTTTGATTTCAAATCTGCTTCGAACATATTCAATTATTTTTTCCATTGCTTCGACTGTCAGACCTTTTTTCCAATAGTCAAATGCAAGGTTATAGCCTATATTCCAAGTATCTGTATCTTCATGATAATAAATTCCACCACTTCCAATCAGTTTACCTGTTTCTTTGTAAACAAATCCATAATCCATTTTTTTTTCATCTTCATAAAGATGAGACAGCCATTCACGACCATCTTCAGAACTTTTATAAAGCGGATAAATCATGTACTTATTTACACGAAAATCTCCTGCCCAATTAAAAACTGCATCCAAATCATCAATGGAAAGAGGACGAAGAATGAGGCGTTCTGTTTCTAAAACTGGTAACTCAAATTTTTCCATGCACTAAATATCCAGATTTGCATAACTTGAATTATCTTCAATAAAGCGACGTCTTGGTTCAACTTCTTCACCCATGCATACACTAAAAATTTTATCTGCAGCAATAGCATCAGGAACAGTCACAACTCTCATTTTTCTATGAGATGGATCCATTGTTGTTTCCCAAAGTTGTTTTCCATCCATTTCACCAAGACCTTTATAACGTTGAACATTTGCCTTATCTCTCTGGTCGCCCAAAGCTTCAAGAGCGGCATCTCTTTCTGCATCAGAATAACAATAAACTGGTTCTTTTTTTCCAAGTTGAACTTTGAACAAAGGTGGCATTGCAAGATAAATGTATCCTTTTGTAATAAGTTCAGGCATATATCTAAAAAAGAAAGTCAAAAGTAATGTACGGATATGAGAACCATCGACATCGGCATCGGCCATAATTATGATTTTATGATAACGCAGTTTATCAATATTAAAATCTTTTCCGAAACCAGCACCAAGTGTCGCAATTACAGGCTCAAGTTTATCATTATTCATTACTTTTTCAGGACGAACTTTTTCTACATTAAGCATTTTTCCCCAAAGTGGAAGAATTGCCTGAGTTTTTGGATCCCTACCCTTTTTCGCAGAACCGCCGGCAGAATCTCCTTCGACTATGTAAACTTCACAAAGTTCCGGGTTTTTCAAAGAACAGTCGGCAAGTTTTGCCGGAAGCCCAAATCCATCAGACATTGATTTTTTGCGCATATTGTCTTTTGCTTTTCTAGCGGCAATTCTTGCTTTTGCTTCATCAATTGCTTTTTTTAGAATTGTGTCTAACACTGAAGGATTCTGTTCAAAATAAATTGTAAGTTTCTCTTTTACTATCTGATCCACAATTGTGCGGACTTCTGTATTTCCAAGTTTCTCTTTTGTCTGTCCTTCAAATTCAGGTTCAGGAACTTTCATAGAAATAACAGCTGTCAAACCGGAAGATAAATCTTCATAAGTAAGTTTTTCATCTTTTTCAAATGTTTTTTTAAGTTTTTCATTTGAGTCTAAAAATTTGTTCAACACAAAACGAATAGCACTTTTAAAACCTTCAAGATGAGTTCCACCGTCACGAGTATTGATATCATTTACATAAGTTCTAATATTTTCAGAATATGAATTATTATAATGCAAAGAAATTTCTGTAATGACATCATCTTTTGTTTCATTGATATAAATTGGCTGAGCAGGAACGACAGTTTTTCCACTATCAATATTGCTTACAAATTCGTTTATTCCACCAACAAACTGCAAAACTTCTTCTTTTGGATTTTCAAGTCGTTCATCACGAAAATAAATGATGATTCCTGAATTCAAAAATGCAAGTTCACGTAATCTGTCCTTTAAAACATCAAAATCATAAGTAGTTGTTTCTGTAAAAATAGTTTTATCTGCTTTCCATCGGATTGTAGTTCCGTGTTCGTCAGAATCACCGATAATTTCTACTTTTGTTTTAGGAACTCCTCTTTCATATTTTTGACGATAGATATGTCCGTTTAATTTTACAGTTGCTTCAAGCCAATCTGAAAGTGCATTTACACAGGAAACACCAACACCGTGCAAACCTCCAGATACTTTGTACGAACTTTTATCAAATTTTCCACCAGCGTGAAGTCTTGTTAAAACAAGTTCCAAAGCACTGATTTTTTCTGTCGGATGAATATCTACTGGAATTCCTCGTCCATTATCTTCTACACGAACAACATCATCTTTTTCCAAAGCAACAATTATTTTGTCACAATGACCTGCCATTGCTTCATCAATACTGTTATCTACAGTTTCATAAACAAGATGATGAAGACCTTTTGGACCTGTAGAACCAATATACATACCAGGTCGTTTTCGGACAGCTTCTAGTCCTTTTAAAACCTGAATATTACTTGCACTATAATCAGACATTTTTTTTCCTATTTTTTTAATTTGTGTTGATTTAAAATTAAGTCTGCAACGCACACTTTTATTCAAAAAATCTAAACTGAGTTTTATTTGAATTTCAAATAGAATTTAAGATTTTAAAGATATCTACCCCACTAAATAAATATCTTTATAATAAGAATAAAATTAATTATAACCTTTTTACAATTAAAATTCTAGTGTTTTGAACTCAAACTAACATATATTAGTTTTTGCGTTATTAAAAAATATATCTTGAAGAAAAATAAAAACTTTAGGATAATAGGAATTATGTCTGAAAATATTTATAAAGAAGCATTTGAATATGCAATGGAAGAACTCCACAAACAATACATAGAACAGGAAAAAGAAAGCGAATTCATTTTCAATTTTAACGTAAATTATGTTGAAGACACAATTGATACAATAACTGTGTCTGTTGCTTCTTTATTTATGAAAACTCAAGTCACAACAAAAGGTTCTTTAAAAATTATTGAAAACAAACTTAAAGAAATCACAGGAATAGATAATTTAAAACTTGAATGTATTATAAAAAATGAAAATCTTTATAAACCAGAAGAATCAGATAATACTGAAAAAGAAAATCAAACCATAAATCTTAATCATAAAAAAGAATCTGATGAAGAAAAAAATCCTTTAATCAAAAAAGTATTACCAGAAATCAATGTAAAAAAATCTCTTGAAAAAGATAATTCAAATGAAGAAACTTCAGTTTCTGTGAATTCCAAAAAGAAAAAACATCCTCTTTTACAGGAAGAATATACTTTTGAAACATTTATTCCTGGTGATAACAGTAATTTTGCATACAACGCTTCCATAGCAGTTTCTAAAAATCCAGGAAAACAATACAATCCAATTTTACTTTACGGAGGTTCTGGACTTGGAAAAACTCACCTTATGCAGGCGATTGGAAATTATATTTATAATAACAATGATGAAAAATTGAAAATTTGTTATGTATCAGCTGAAAGTTTTACAAATGAGTTTATTTTATCAACAAAAGAAGGAAACACAAATTCATTTAAAAATAAATACAGAAATCTTGATGTATTGCTTCTTGATGACATCCACTTTTTACAAAACAAAGATGCAACTCAAGAAGAATTGTTCTATACTTTTAATGCCCTTCATGAAAAACATGCACAGATGGTTTTTACATGCGACCGTCCTATTCGTGAAATAAAAAATATGGCTGAAAGATTGATAAGTCGTCTTTCAAACGGACTTTGCATAGATTTACAGCCGCCAAATTACGAAACAAGAGTTGCAATTCTTCAGAAAAAAATTGAAATCATGAATAAAAATCTTGATTTTGAAATTATTGAATATATTGCAAAAAATGTTGAAACAAATGTTCGTGAACTCGAAGCTGCTCTAAACAAAGTTTTTGGCTATGCTGATTTAATCGGTCAAAATCCGAGTCTTGATATTGCAAAACATCTTTTAAAAGATATATTGAATTCAAACGTGAACGACAACGTAACTTTGGAAACTATTCAAAAAGTTATTGCAGATAATTATAATATTACAGTTGCAAATTTACGCGGAAAAAGTCGTGAAAAAAAATTTGTCATTCCAAGACAGATTGCAATTTATATCAGCCGTGAATTGACTGAAAGTTCTTATTCTGAACTCGGTGAAGAATTCGGAGGAAAAGATCATTCTACAATCATGACTGCTTATAAAAAAATTTCTGAACAGATAAAAATTGATCCAACCTTGGAATCGAAAATTCAACTTTTGATAAGAGAAATAAAAGAATATAAAAAGTAGAAAGTTTCAGCTTTCAAAATTTATAATTATTCTTATCTGAGGAAGAAAGTCTATTATAGTTTATAAAATATATATAAAAAAATGTGGATAATTTTAAAATAAATGATATTAAACTGTGGAAAAACTACTGATTTTTAAGTAAAATGTGGATAAGTGGATAAATTGTTAAATATTAATAATGATTTATCAACATTTTAAATCTATATATTATTTATAATTAAATAAGTTATCCACATATCCACAACCCTTATTATTACTATTACTAAATTTATAAAAATTTAATAATAATAAAGGGTGTGGATAATCAGGAGGAATACTAAATGAAATTTACATTTGATAAAG
This sequence comes from uncultured Treponema sp., assembly GCA_945915085.1. Lineage (GTDB taxonomy): Bacteria > Spirochaetota > Spirochaetia > Treponematales > Treponemataceae > Treponema_D. Next base: position 6,161 of record CAMEET010000040.1, read on the forward strand.
ATGCTATGATTCACGAAATAGCAATTGCACAGGAAGTTATTTCAAACAAAAGTCCTATTTCAATTCTTTCAAATATTTTATTAATTGCAGAAAATAATTCTTTAACAATAAAGGCTACTGATTCAACTGTAAAATTTTCTACAGTAATTCCAATTGATATTCAGGAAGAAGGAAGAACCACACTTTATTGTGATAAATTTATGAGCATACTTTCTTCTATTCCATCTGGAGATGTTGATTTTGTTCAGGAAGATATTGGCGTTACTATAAAACCTGTTTCTAAAAAAATCAAATTTCAATTAAAAAGTCAGGCAAGTGATAAATTTCCAGAAATCGGTACTTCAGAGAATGTTCCTTTCTTTGAGGTTCCTTCAAGTGAATTCAAAGAAATGATAAAAGAAACTATTTTTGCAGTTTCAGAAGACAGAAACAGATATTTTATGTCAGGGGTTTATTTTGCAAAAGATGGTGAAAGTCTTACAATGGTTGCAACTGACGGCAGAAGACTTTCTTGTGACAGTAAAAATGATTTTGATGTTCCAGATTTCCAGCCTGCAATCGTTCCTGTAAAAATTTTAGGATGCATTTTAAAAAATGCTCCGGATGAAGGAAATTTGGGTGTTGCTGTCATCGATAAATCAATTTTCATAAAATATGGAAATGTTGAGTTTTCTTCAGTTTTAATTGATGGACAGTTTCCAAACTATAAAAAAGTAATTCCGGAAAATCTGCAGTATTCATTCTCTGTAAATAAAGATGATTTGGATTCAGCTTTGAAAAGAAATTTTATCATGGTAGATAAAAAAACTGGAAGACTTATGCTAAATATTTCATCTGGAGTTATTAAAATTGTTTCACCTGAAACTGATATTGGTACTGTTGATGAAGAAATTCCTTGTGTTTATGACGGACCTGACGCTTCAATGAATTTAAATATCAATTCAATAACAGAACCTCTTCGAGTAATTGATTCAGAAAATGTTTTGTTTAATTTTAATATCAATGAATCGAAAGGCAGCAATGAAGTTAATATTACAAAAGCAATTATCATAAAATCTGATAAAGATTGTGATTATATTCATGTAGTAATGCCTTTGACATTCTAGGAAAAATGCCGTTTTTATATCAAACATTTTACAATTTTCGCAATTTAAAAAATGAAACCATTGACCTTTCTCCAAAAGAAATTTTTTTTGTTGGAGAAAATGGTCAGGGTAAGAGTAATATTTTAGAATCGCTTTATTATGCGGCTTATGGAATTTCTTTTAGAACACATGTTGATTCTCAAATTGTAAAAAAAGGCGAAAAAAATTTTAGTATAAATTCTGTTTATAATGACAATGATGGCGTTCAAAAGATTTCAATTATTTTTGAAAACAATAAAAAAAGAATTGAAAAAAACGGGAAAAAAATTCAGGATAGAAAAGAACTGATTAATACAATTCCATGTATTTTGTTTTGTCATGATGATATGAGATTTGCAACTGGTGAACCTGAATGCCGCAGATTTTTTATTGACCAATCACTGACTTTGTATGATTCAAGTTATATCGATGATTTGAGAAATTATAAAAAAATTTTGAAAAGCAGAAATCAAATATTAAAAAATCATGAATATCAAATGCTTGAAGTTTTTGATTCTCAGCTTGCACAATTTGGTCTTATAATTCAACAGAAAAGAAAAAAAACAATTTTTGAGTTTAATGAAATTTTTGGAAGAGTTTTTGAACAGATTACTGGAATAAATGGAGTTACCATTTCTTATCATCCTTCATGGAAAAATGATGACGGAAATATTGATTTTGATTATATTTTAAAATACTTAAAACAGAATTCCCAAAAAGACCAGACTTTTGAAACAACTTTGTCTGGGCCTCATCGTGATAGAATTGATTTTGTGTTAAATCATCAGCTTTTTGTTCCAACAGCTTCGACAGGACAGTGCAGATTAATTTCACTTTTACTACGAGTGGCACAGGCAATTTTTTATTCACGGGCAGTTGGAAAAAATCCTGTTCTTTTGATGGATGATGTTTTACTGGAACTTGACCCTAATAAACGTGCAAAAATTACTGCAATGCTTCCAGAATATGAACAGCTTTTTTGTACTTTTTTGCCTGGTGAACCTTATGAAAGATACAAAAAAGATGAAACAAAGATTTATAAAATCTCAGAGGGAGAATGGTATGAATGAAAATAGAATCTTAAGTGCTTCTGATTTTATGTCAAGATTTACAAATATTGATTTTTCCAAAAGTGATAAATTGACAAATGTCTGGAAAAAAGTTGTTTCAAAAATCAGCGTAACAAAATTTGAAAGTGAAAATAGTGAAAAGAGAATGTCGATTGGAGAAAGATTAGCAGGAAATACAAGAGTTGTAGATTTAAAAAACGGAATTCTTTTGATTGAAACAGATCATTCAGGATGGATTCAATATTTGCGCACTTATCAAAAATTTATTTTAAATGGACTTAAAAAAGAACTTCCTGATTTAAAAATTTCGTCACTAGCATTCAGACAAGCTGGTTCAAATGTAGGTCTTTACAACAGTTACGAAGAACAGATGAAAACTGAAAGTAAACAGTTTTATGAGATAATTGAAAAACAGGAAAGAAAAATAGAAAACGAAAATGTTAATAAAGCTAAAAAAAATGTCGAAAATGAAAATGAATGCACTTTACCGCCAGAAATGTTGGCAAAATTCGATAGTATTAGAAATAGTGTGTTGACCAATTCAAAATTTAAATGATATATTTTATTACTATTCATTTTTAGTTATAGTAAAAAAAATTTTTTTTAATATATAAAGGAGTACGTTCCATGAAAAGAACATATCAACCAAGCAAAGTAAAACGCAATAGAAAATTTGGATTCAGAGCAAGAATGGCTACAAAAGGTGGTCGTAAAGTTTTGGCTAGAAGAAGAGCAAAGGGACGCGCTAAGCTTTCAGTTGCAGACGAAAAGAAAAAATACTAATTATTAGGGATGGAAACAGACTTAATTAAAACGGGATTTTTTAAGCGTGATGAACGTATAAAAAATCCCGCTGATTTTAAAAAACTGTTTAAAAGTGGAAAAAAGATAAGTATTCCGGGTGCAAAATTATTTTATCTTGAAAATAATCTTGGAATGAACAGAGTTGGTTTTCCTTTAATTCGTGGATACGGTAACGCAGTTGAAAGGAACTTATCAAAAAGGTACAGCCGTGAAGTCTATCGTTTAATAAAATCACATTTGAACACAGGATATGATATGCTTTTTCTTATTTATCCTGGAAATGACTCGTTCAGCTCGCGATGTGATCAAATTCGTTTATTGTGTCAAAAAGCAGATTTATTCAAGGAATAAGGTTTTAATTCAGATGATTTTTTTCAAGCGATTGAAAGATTTTTTATCACTTTTTCTTTGTTCATTGATTAAGTTTTATCAGAAATATATTTCTCCTTTGCATCGACCTTGTTGCAGGTTTTCACCGACTTGTTCCGCTTATGCATTAGAAGCAATAAAAAAATATGGTCCTTTTAAAGGAACTTTTTTGGCAGTTAGACGCATTTTAAAATGTAATCCTTTTAATGAATGCGGATATGATCCTGTTCCTTAAAATAATTGCATTCAAAAAGAAAAATTATTTTGAAAACAAAAATTAATTCTTCATCTGATTTAGAAAAAAACTTGCGGAATTATTTTATGCTTTCAGATTTGCCGCATTCGCGGATTAATATGGGAGACTCAATTGGATAAAAATTTAATTTGGGCTATTGTTCTTTCCACAGTTGTGGTTATTGCATCATATTTGTTTATTCCTATGTTTATGGGAAAAAAAAATGTTCCTGAAGTTCCTGAAACTGTTTCTGAACAGCCAGAAGAACTAAATTTAGAAAAAACAGAATTTGAAGGTGAACAAAACACTTTAGAAATTGCAGATTCTGCAGAAAATGAGAATCAGCAGTCATCTGTAATTTTGGATGAAGAAACTTTTACAATCGTTACAGATAAGGTTGAAGTAGTTTTGACAAATAAAGGTGGTGATATTATAAGTTACAAACTTAAAGATCACCTAGATATGGATACAAATGAAGGAGTTCAGCTTTCTGATAATGTGTCTGAAATAAACAGAACATGTGCATTATCTTTTGGATCTGCAGGAAGTTCAATTGTAAATGAAGTTTTTGAAACTGAAAAAATTGATGATTACACATATTTTTTCAAAAAGAATCTTATCGTAAATGGTCAAAAAATTTCACTTGGAAAAAAATACTCTTTTAAACCTGGTGAATATGTTTTCAAGTTAGATATTATGATTCATACATTTGATAAAAATGGTTTGAATATAGATGATGCTTCTTATACTTTGAGAACTTCGCCTCAGATTGGTCCTCATTACAATCCAAAACAAAATAAATACGAATATCGTCAGTTTGTAACTTACAACGGAAGTAAGTATAAAAAAATCAATTTGGGTAATGAACAGTTTAAAAAGAATGACAAAGACAGTATATGGACGGGAATTGCAGGAAAATACTTTATAGAACTTGTTGTTCCTTCTTCACCAGAGAATATAAATGCAACTTATTATTCAACAAAAATTGAAGTTAATGATTATGCAAATGCTCAAGGTTTAGTGGAAAGAAAAGCATTCAGTGAAAGTGATATTTCAGATACTTACTATATGTATTTTGGTCCTCGTGATGATAAAGAATTGAAACGCTATAATGTTGCAGAAAACAACGCATGGGGTCTTGGTGGAAAAAAACTTTCAGAAGCTTTGCAGACAAGCGGATGGCTCAACTGGCTTGAAAAAATCTTGAAGTTTGTGATGGAAATTCTTTATAAAATCATTCCAAACTGGGGTGCCACAATCATTGTGATGACACTTCTTTTAAAGATTGTACTCTTCCCTCTTTCAAAGAAACAGTCACTTGGAACTTTGAAAATGCAGCAGGTTCAACCAAGAATGGCTGCAATTCAGGAAAAATATAAAGATGATCCAAAACGTCTTCAGCTTGAAACTCAAAAACTTTATCAGGAAACTGGTTATAATCCTGCAAGTGGTTGTTTACCAATGATTTTCCAGTTCCTTGTAATTTTTGCAATGTATAATCTTTTTAATAACTATTTTGAATTCCGTGGAGCTATGTTTATTCCTGGCTGGATTCCAGACTTGTCTTCTGGTGACAGCATTTTTACGTTGAATTTCAACATTCCTTTACTTGGAAATCAAATTCGCCTTTTGCCTGTAATTTATGTTGGAACTCAGCTTCTTTCTGGAAAAATTACACAATATGGTCAGCCTTCTGGAGGTCAGAGTGCAGGTTCAATGAAATTTATGATGTACGGTATGCCTTTGATTTTCTTCTTCATGTTCTACAATGCACCAGCTGGACTTTTGCTTTACTGGCTCACAAGCAATGTTTTACAGATTGTTCAGCAATTAGTTATCAATAAATTAATGAAAGAAAAACGTGAAGAAATGAATGGCAATCAGAATAATAAAAAACTGCCACCAAAAGCAAAATCCAAAAATAGAAAATAAAAAACGAGGTAAATATAAATGAAATACGAATTCGAAGGTAAAAATGAAAAAGAAGCAATTGAAATTGCTGCAAATGAACTTGGACTTGAAAGAGATCAGTTTGATGTAGAAATCTTAGAATCTCAAAAAAATTCACTTTTCAAAAAAGGATATGTGAAAATTAGAGTTCATGTTCTTGAGGAAAATAGAACTTCAGAAAAATATAGTGAAGAAACAGAAAATTTTTCAAAGATATATGATAATCCTCTTCCACAAGGTGAATTTGAACAGAAAATTATAGAATTTATTCAAAATGTTATTGAAAAGATGGGATATGACGTAAAAGTGAATGTTTCATTCAGAGAGGAAAAGAAACTGAATATTAAGCTTGAATCTTCATATTCTTCAATTTTGATTGGAAGAAAAGGAAAAAATCTTGATGCTTTGCAGCTTTTGGCAAATATTTATGCTGGAAGACTTGGTCACGAAGAAATCAGAATTATTTTAGATACAGAAAATTATAGAATCAGACGTGAAGAAACTTTGGTAAGACTTGCCTACACTACTGCTGATAAAGTTCGTTCTTCAAAAAAATCAATTTTACTTGAACCAATGAACCCTTTTGAAAGAAGACTTATTCACACAACACTTAATGATATTCCTGATGTTGAAACAAAAAGTGAAGGTGAAGGAGTTTACAAACAAGTTCGAGTTATTTATAAAGGAATCCGCTAATGAAAAATAATAAAAGAATCTTTGTTTTTTTGGCATTTTTTGGAATTTGTTTTTATCTATTTGCTGAAAATCCAAAAATAAAAGAACTTGTAGATGAAAAATATTATGATAAACTTGTAAAAGATGGTTCAATTACAATTTATCGAGATGATGGCTCGTCTGAATATCTTTTACTTCCAAAGTCAGAATATTCTGAGCAGATAAACAAATGTAAAATTCAAAAAGATAAAAAAAATTTTCCTTTTGTTTATGAAGGTTTGTACATATTGAATAAAAATGATTTGATAAAATCCAGCAATTCATCAGCTGAGAATTTGGATATTACAGATGTTTCTAGAATTTGTCGTTCCGTTTCGAAAATGCAGGGAATGAAGTATTATTCAACTTCAAAGAAAAAAGAAATGGTATTGTATGAAAAAGCTTATATGATTGCAGATGAAAATAGTAAAGAACCAATTCCTGATAAAAATACTGGAAATGCAGATGGTCAAGTTTCTTATTCATATCAGGATGATAATAGTTTTGGACCAAACAGATATAAACTCTGCTATTTTCAAAATGAAAATCAGCTTTTGGCACAATTTAATCTTGTAGATGTTATGGGATTAGGACCTTTCAAAGCAATTTATCCGGGAAAATTTATCAATAATATTCTGGTGATTGATTGTGGTGAAGACTTTTTGCTTTATTTGTGTACAGATTTAGATAGTGTAAAATTTCCTGGTATTAAAGGTCAGATTGTAGATTCAATGACATCTCGTATGGATGCAATCTATAAATGGTTTATTACTCAGTTTTAATAAAAAAAGGATAGATGATTTATGAAAGTGGTAAAAAAAATATTAATGGGATTAATGCTGATTTTTACTGTGCTTTCCAGTGCAGCTTGTGAAGCAAAATCGAATTCCAAGGGGAAAAAAATGGAAATTTTGAATGGAAAAGACGGACTTTATGCTGTTTTAGAAACAGAAAAAGGCACAATTGTTTTAAATTTATTTTATAAAGAAACACCTATGACAGTTACAAACTTTGTAGGTCTTGCAGAAGGTACTTTAGATGCTGCTAAAGGAAAACCTTTTTATGATGGATTGAAATTTCACCGTGTTATTTCAAATTTTATGATTCAAGGTGGAGATCCAAAAGGAAATGGAACTGGAGGACCTGGTTATAAATTCCCAGATGAATTTGTTGACGGTTTAATTTTTGATAAACCAGGAAAACTCGCAATGGCAAACTCAGGAACAGATACTAACGGAAGTCAATTTTTTATCACACACGTTCCTACAGACTGGCTTAATTACAAACACACAATTTTTGGTGAAGTAGTTTCTGGACAAGATGTTGTAGACGCTGTAGAACAGAATGATACTATTAAATCATTAAAAATCATCAGACAGGGCGATGATGCCAAAAAATTCAGTGCCACACAGAAAGATTTTGACAAATTGATTGAAGCTCAGAAAAAATTGAATGAAGAAAGAGAAGCAAAAAAAATGGCAGCGGTAATTGAAGGCTGTGAAAAAACTGATAACGGCATCTTTTATAAAATCGAAAAGAAAGGAAACGGAAAAAAAGTTGGAAGTGGAAAAAAAGTTTCTGTTGAATATAAAGGATATTTAGTAGACGGAACTTTGTTTGATGCTTCAAAAGGTTTCCACCCTCAGGGACACGAACCTTTGGAATTTACAACTGGTGCAGGACAGATGATTAAAGGTTTTGATCAGATGGTACAGGAAATGGAATACGAAGAAACACGTCACATGGTTCTTCCTCCAGAACTTGCATACGGAAGTCAAGGATATCCGGGAGTAATTCCAGGAAATGCTTACATTTGTTTCGATGTAAAAGTTGTAAAATAAAAAAAGAATTTAAACATCTGCTGGCATTTGAAAAATAAGTAATTAAAGCTGGCAGATGCAAAAATCTTTGGAGAAATCTATGAAAACAGCTGTCATATATGAATCTGAAACAGGATTTACAAAACAATATGCGCAATGGATAAGTGAAGAACTACATTGTGACTGCGTAAATCGAAAAAAAATCTCAAAAAAAGAAATGTTAAACTATGACAAAATCATCTATGGCGGCTGGATTTTTGGCGGACAGATTATGGGCTTAAAAGAAATAAGAGAAGTTATCAGCCCGTTTGCTGTATTTGCAGTTGGATGTTCTCCTTCAAATTTTGAAGAAGTAGTCAATCAAATAAAAATAATGAATTCAGTTGGTTTAGAAAATCAAACCCCATTTTTTTATTTTGAAGGTGGACTTCATTTCAAACAACTTGGTTTTTTCAAAAAATTTATACTCAAGGCAATCAAAAAAGTAGTAAATCAAAAAATAGAAAAAACACGACAAGAAGAATTTATGGCAAAAAATCTTGCGACAGATTTTGACAATTCAGATAGAACTCAAATCAAAGATTTAGTTGATTTTTGTAAAAATAATTTGGAATAACCTTTTATTCACCATGAACTTCGTCAAGTAAGGCTTCGTACAAAACCATAAAATCTCTGTTAGATTTTCTAAGTGACAAAGCAATGCGTTTTGCAATTTTATAAATAACACGATAACCCAAAAGTGGAATTCTGTCACACAAAGATTTAAAACTTTCACCGTCAATACACAAAGTTTTACAATTTTCAACAGCAATTACCGAAGCAGAACGTTTATCCTTATCAATAAGAGCAACTTCTCCAAAAAAAACATTCTGAGCAGCATTTAAATTCACTACAGCAAATTGTTCATTACTAGGAGTATTCCGTCGAACCTGTACACTCCCCTCGTACAAAATATAAAGAACATCACCAATATCACCTTCCTGAATGATAATATCGCCGGTAGCAAAGTTTTTAGTTTCCAAAATCTGACAGATTTCGCTCAAAATTTCAAAATCATCAGAATTATTTATGTTAAAATCGGAAAATAATTCAACTTTTGACAGTTTTTCAATAATTTCGTTACTAACCTGCATTTTTACCTCGTAAATAAATTTTTGGGCGTTCCGGCTAAAGCCGTCGGCGCTTTCGTGGCTCGGTAACCCTCGGCGTCCTCGCTCGCTTCGCTTCGCTGTGGTCGCTGCCTTCGGCACCACTACAGTGCCTAACGCATCTAGCAATATCTAAAATGAATTTCCATGAATGAATATTGCTTTTGCATTTTTTGGAATAATATAATCATCTTTTGGAGCGAAGACAGGTAGATTGCTTTTTAAAGATTTTACTTTTTTTAGATTATTTACTACTTCTTCTACGTTAGGATTTTTTTGAGCTTCTGCTAGAGCTTCCTTTCTGCGAGAATAAAAATTTCCAGTATTTTCCAAAAGTCCAATCAAAATGTCACTTGTGTTCAAGGAAAGCCTGTATTCTCCATAATTGTTTCCCACAAATTTTGATGGAATATCGCAAATCAAAATTCCGCTATCGTTTTCTTCGGAAATCAATTCACGCAAAATGTGACTCATTCCCTTCCCGCTTGAAGCTTGAATCAAGAGATTCTGACCATAATCAGCAGAAAGAATGATTTCATCACAATGAGCCAAAGAAAGATGTTTTTCAAATTTCGAATCAATTATTTCAGCAACACAATAAATTTTTGGATTCAGATTTTTTATCGTTATTACAGCAAGAACAGTTCTAGAATCAGTTTCCAGGTTTGAAAAGTTTTCAGAATTATCAGCAAGAACAAGTGTACGTTCAGCTGTTTTTATCTGAGATTTTAAAAGTGTGTCTTCATCTGTAAAATCACCGTGAATATAATTTATATTTTTAAAACGAGAATGAGCCTTAATTTTTTCCATTTCATTTTGCGAAGAATTATTCAAAAGAATGATTTTTTCTGGTGGAATTTCGGGATTTGCCAACAAAATGCCTTCGAGAATACGTTCAAAATTCGGTTTCCATCCGCAGATTAAAAAGTGATTTTTTATTTTATTCATTTTTAAAAGACCTCTATCTTTTTTTTGCTGTCTGTCAAACAAAAAAGAAGCAAATTTTCCAGAAAGAGCACCAAAAAGTGCAACTCCTGCAAGAAGTAAAATCATTGCGGAAGTTCTTCCAAGAACTGAGTGTGGCGTGATATCACCGTATCCAACTGTTGTGATTGTAACTAAAGTGTACCAAATTGCATCGAAAAGTGTGTTAATAGATGAGTTTGTTTTTTGTTCGGATAAAAAAATTATTAACATCAAAACTGTAAATGCTAAAATTGTTAAAAATGAAACAATTACAAATTTTGATGTTAAAATTTCAAAAAGACGAGTAAAGAATCTTCTATTCTTTTTGTTTTGTTTCTCTCCCATTTTGATTAAAATATGAGATTACAATTATTCGACAACTTCAAAATCATCTTTTGTTGCACCACAAACAGGGCAAACCCAATCTTCTGGAAGCTGATCAAATGGAGTTGATTCCAGACTATCGTCATAAACATAACCGCAAAGTTTACAAACATGTTTCATATTTATTTCTCCTATAAGAATAAGTTTTCTATGCGAACTTTAAAGGCGAACTTTAAATAAGATAAAAGTTGCGCTATTTTAGGCAGAATTTTTATTTAATCTGCCTATAAAAAAAATTATCTTCCCCAAGTGAGAATTAAATCGTAATTGTCTTCGCGAACTTCAAAATATGCATTTGCTTCGTTACAAACTGTACAGAAATCAGGAGCTTTTGGTCCTACTGCAATGTGTCCGCATTTTAGACATTCCCAAACTTTGATTTCGCTTTTTTTCAACTGAGCAGAAGAATCTTCGTCTTTTAAAAGTGAACGATAGCGTTCTTCGTGACGTTTTTCAATTTCTGCAATGGCTCTGAATTTTGCTGCCAGTTCAGTAAATCCTTCTTTTTCTGCAGTTTTTGCAAAACCATCATACATATCTGTCCATTCGTAGTTTTCACCGTCAGCGGCTGCATTCAAATTCGAAGTTGTATCTCCGATTCCGCCGAGTTCTTCAAACCACATTTTTGCGTGCTGTTCTTCATTGTTTGCTGTTTTTGCAAAAATGTCTGCAATTTTATCTAAACCTTCATGCTTTGCTACAGCTGAAAAATAAGTGTACTTGTTTCTAGCTTGTGATTCACCAGCAAAAGCAGTCTGCAAGTTTTTTTCAGTCTGTGTTCCTTCATATTTATTCATTTTATTTCCTCCTGGAATAATTTAATTTGAATGTTGAATTTCGATTTTTGCTGTTTAATTAAAGTTTTCTACACCGTCCAAATCTAGAGTTGAAAACAAATCATCGATAGTTTCCCGTCTGCGAATCTGTTTAAAAGTACCATCTGGACGCATCAAAACTTCTCCGCATCGCAATTTTCCATTATAGTTAAAGCCCATTGCTCGTCCATGAGCTCCTGCATCGTGGATTATCAAATGATCACCCATTTGGATTTTTGGAAGTGATCTTTGAACGGCAAATTTATCACAATTTTCGCAAAGAGAACCAACTACATCATAAACTTGAGTTTTTGGTTCATTTTCTTTGCCGCTAACTGTGATTTCGTGATAAGCACCATACATTCCAGGGCGCATCAAGTCAGCCATGCACGAATCTACAGCGATATATTCTCTGTAAATGTGTTTTTCATGAATTGCTGTAGTGATAAGCCATCCATAAGGACCAGTAATAGGTCGTCCACATTCCCAATAAATTTCCATTGGGTCGAGATGTGCTGGAATAAGAATTCTGTCATATTCTTTTTTTATTCCATCTGCAACATAATCATAATCTACAGCTTTTTGATCCGGACGGTAAGGAATGCCAAGTCCGCCACCCAAATCAACAAACTCAATACGAACTCCAGTTTTTTCTTTGATTTCGGCACAAAGTTCAAACAAAAGTTTTGCTGTGTCTATGAAAAAGTCTGGATTTAATTCATTTGAAGCAACCATTGTGTGCAAACCAAAATGCTTTACTCCTTCATCTTTACAGATTTTGTAAGCCTGAATTATCTGTTCGCGTGTAAGTCCATATTTTGCTTCTTCAGGTTTTCCAATAATGGAATTACAGCCCTGTTTATCGTTTCCAGGATTGTAACGGAAACAGATTGTTTCAGGGAGTTTACCGATTGCTTTTTTCAAAAATTCTATGTGAGTTAAATCATCAAGATTTATGATATTTCCGTTCTCATAAGCATATTTATATTCTTCTGCAGGAGTTTCGTTTGAAGTAAAAATAACTTTATTACCAAGAATTCCTGATTTTTTGGAAAGAATCAATTCTGATAAAGATGAACAGTCTGCACCGCATCCTTCTTGAGCGAGAATTTTTAAGATGTAAGGATTTGGACAGGCTTTTACAGCAAAATGTTCTCGAAAAACAGGAAAAATGCTAAATGCTTTTGTAAATTTCTGCATATTTTCGCGAATTGCTTTTTCATCATAAAGATAAAAAGGTGTTGGAAACTGACTGATTAAATCATCTAACTGTGCTTTTGATAAAGGAAAATTCGAACTCATAAAACCACCTCTTTTATTATTATAACGTAAATATATTGTTTAAATCAAATGTGTAGCAATGTTTTTGTGATAAATAAAGAAAAAGAATTGAAAACTTGTAGAGATTCTTATTGTCAAATATTTAGGATTTTTTACGAATAATAAAAATAAGAGAAAAATATTAGTGAAAAAAAATAAATTTAGATGTATCATATAAAGAAAAGAAAAATTTTGGAGGATTTATAAATGCGTATTAAATCTGTTTTTTCGCATAGTTTTGAAAAATATGGAAAAGTTCTTTCTGGTTACGATGTTTCTGATTTGTTGAAGAAACTTGACGAAACAACACAGAAACCAGAAAATGCTGTTATTTATGAGCCAACTGATGCAGGTTTGGAAAGTTTGCCTATTTTTAAGGAACTTTCTGTAAATGCTTACGGTGGAATGCCTATTCAGATTGGATATTGTAATGGAAATAACACAAAATTGAATTGTCTGGAATATCATCGTGGTTCTGAATTGAATATTCCATCAAATGATATTGTACTTTTGCTCGCTCCTTTGCAGGCTGTGAAAAATGGAAAACTGAATACTGCTTGTGTTGAAGCTTTCTTTGTTCCAAAAGGAACTGTTGTGCAAGTTTACGAAACTACTTTGCATTATGCTCCATGCAATGCAGTTAATTTTGGTCAGGTAAGTAAAGAAGGATTTAGAGTAATAATCGTTCTTCCAAAAGACACAAATACTGCAAAACCTGAAATCGAAGAAAAAAATCTTGAAGACAAACTGCTTTGGGCTAAAAACAAATGGCTCATTGCTCATCCTGATTCAAATGAAGCTAAAAACGGTGCTTTTGTAGGACTTTCTGGTATTAATATCGATTTGGCTTAGTTTTGTAAAAAACAACAGACTTCCCCTTTTTGATTTGGGAAATCTGTTGTTTTTTTATTCTTGCGACCAAAATAAATCGTTGAGTGTAACTCCCAAAACCCGACAAATATTTATGCACAGATTAATGGATGGATTGTAATCTCCGTTTTCTATTGCATTTATAGTTTGTCTGGAAACTTCAACTTGTTTTGCAAGTTCTTCCTGCGACATATCCTTTAGTGCTCTTGCAGCTTTTAGTTTTAAGTTTTTCATTTGCAACTTCCTGTTTAAAACTTGTTTATTTTGGTCTAATTTCGAGCATTAGATTTTAAACTGTGGCAAGGATTGTAAGGGCTGGCGAAGCCAGTTCCGAAGCGTAGCGAAGGAATGTAGGCGCTTTGACGCCGGAACCCTGAAAAGCCTGTTTTTTGCGAAGCAAAAAGCCACCCAAAATATAAAAACTCGAAACACTGATTTTATTATAGATGGATTATAATCACGCTTCCATATCAGTTTTTTTATCTTTACAGATTTTTATAATAAGATTTATTGTGATTATTAAAAGCATAATTGCCGCAAAAAGATTTGTAAAAGGTGTTCCTAAAAGTCCGTCCTCTGTGACAGCTTTGTTAATTCCGCCATTTATAAAAAATATAATAATATTTACAATAGCTGTGATGATGATAAAAATGATAAAACGGGTCTTTTTATTTGCTTGTGTAAAATACGCATCATTCCAGATACAAGTGACAGCAAAGGCTGTAATTCCGGCTATTAATCCGCAGAAATTCCATAAAGCTGGAGTCATAAAAAGTGTTCCAAATGAAATATCGATGCACATTGTCAAAATCTGCCAGAAACATAAAACTGTAAAACCAATCATGCTGGCTTTTCCACGTGCAGCTATTTGTCTTTCATCATATTCAAATTGTTTTTTGCTTTTTTTAAGTAATTTTACACTAACAAGGCGAATAATGAAACAGACAATAAAAACTAATAATAAACCGACAACAAATCCAATTGCAAAAAAAGGTGATTTTTCCATAATAATAAACTCCAATGATTAAAAGAATTTTGAAAGGTTTTGCATGCGATTCTTTCAATATAGAAAAATATAATATTTATTAGATAATATGTCAAGTAAATTAGACAAATAGTAACAAAAAAAATAATGCAGAATAATAATTAAAAAATGAATTAGAAATGCAAGGTCTGTCCCCTTTTAAACAAGGTCTGTCCCCTGTTAAATAGTTTTCCAAGGTTTTATAAAAGATTTAAGTTTTTTATGAGTTTTTTTGATAAAACAATTATGTTAAAACCTAAAGTGAGGTTAGTTGTTTGCTTTGTAAATGAAGTATTGTTGTTTTTCATTATGACTTTTTGGAGAACGCAGGAAAATATAAAATATCTTGGAAAAAATTCGTTTGCGCATGACAAAAATTAAATTACATGTAAAAATTGATGATTGACAATTGTGGGGAAAAATTATAAAATATTTATTAAACTATGAAAACTTTATTGGCTGGAACTTATTCGTTTTTCTCTTTTGAGGCTTTTTCCTTTTGCAGTTGCATGGAAATTGACAGATA
>CAMEET010000041.1 GCA_945915085.1 uncultured Treponema sp.
CAAATAAACAGTTTTATTTACATTATTAGTAACTTTGATTTTACCGTCAGTAAATTTTTGTGGTTCTTCTTGTTTTGGATTTTGCTGACATCCACATAAAAAAATGGCAATAGTTATTAATGCCAAAACAGGAAAAAATTTTTTCATAAGTTCCTCCAATAAAATAAATAATAAATAATGCTTCAACACTATTTAAAATCATTTTACCAGAAAGTTTTTCCCTTGTAGTGAGTAATGAATAATCATTTTTATATGAAAAATATCACTAAAAAAAGGTGAAAAAAAACATCAATAATTGATTAACACCTTCTCACTACAAGAATATATGGAACTGTTATAATGTAAATAATTCTAAAAAATTATGAGGTTATAAAATGAAAAAAATTATTTCTTTCTTTTTTATTTTTGCAATTTTTATCAATTTTGTTTGTGCAGAAATCATTGATTTATCTAAAATGACAGATACTATGGTTCTACAATACAATAAATGGGGAACTGAAGGTCTTAGTCGATGGCAGAGCATGGAAGAAGACATTACCATGTTATTTAATGGAAAACTTCCCCAAAAAGGCGACATGCTTAATATTACTTGGAAAGGAACAAGTGATATTGATATCAAAAATCTTTTTATGCTAATTGTGGATATTGATGAAGAAAACAACTGGACTCATCTTCTTTCTGATTCAAAGATGAAAATCCCTGTTGTGCAGAACATAAAAAGTGGACAGGAATTTACAATTAATGCAATAAAAACTCTTGATTTTTCACCAAAAACAAATGTAAAGATCTTTTTTTGTTGTGGTGAAAAAGATATTAATAAAAACGCATTTTTAATAACGAGCACTCCTGAAGGTTTCGAAAGAGTTGAAAAATCTTATAATGTTCTTGGGGTAAAATTTGGTTCAAATAAATCGCAGACTAAAATTTCAGAAAATATCATCACTTGGGAAAAAGGTTTTGATAATGGAAATGCTGGTTGGAATTTTTCAGGTATTGATTTATCAGCTTATGAACGTGTTCGTGTTGAAGTTGAAAGTACAGATGCTCCAATCTCATTAAGAATTGCTCAATCCGACTGGTCAAATAATCATGGGTTTGGAAAAACAGGAAAAAACGTTTACGAAGCATATCTTTCCGGTTCAAATAGTTTTGACAGAGATTTACCACCATTGGAGCCTGCAAAAGGATTAATTATCTATTTAGATCAATGGAATAATGGTGAACCGAGAACAGAAGATAAAACAACGGTTGTAAAAAGCATCAAGTTTTTTAAACCAGGGGAATATGATGAATCTGGCGCACTAAGTCTTTTTGGACGTTCGTTAGGTGGAATCGAAGATGATTGTGAAATTCAAGATAATATCATCACTTGGGAAAAAGGTTTTGATAATGGAAATGCTGGTTGGAATTTTTCAGGTATTGATTTATCAGCTTATGAACGTGTTCGTGTTGAAGTTGAAAGTACAGATGCTCCAATCTCATTAAGAATTGCTCAATCCGACTGGTCAAATAATCATGGGTTTGGAAAAACAGGAAAAAACGTTTACGAAGCATATCTTTCCGGTTCAAATAGTTTTGACAGAGATTTACCTCCGTTGGATCCTTCAAAAGGGTTATATATTTATCTTAATCAATGGAATAGCGAACCTAGAACAGAAGATAAGACAACTGTTGTAAAAAGTATCAAGTTTTTTAAACCTGGAGAATACGATGAATCTGGAGCACTTAGTATTTATGGACATTCATTTGGTGCAATCGAAGAAAACTGTGAAATTCAAGATAATACAATTATATGGAAAAAAGGAACAAAAGAGGCTTATGCAGGATGGAATCTTTCGTATATCGACCTTTCTGAATATGTTTCTGTAAAAATCACATTTGAAAAAACTGATGTAAATTTAAGTGGACTTTTTGTAACAGATCCTTATGGTGGAAACTGGAAAAGAATGATAGAAGTTGCTCCAAACACTTATGAATTATTACTTACAGGGGAAAATTCTGATTCAACTGAACCTCCACTTGATACTTCGAAGGGTGTTCAATTCAAAATTCAACTTTACAATAATAAACCATTAAAAAAGAATATGAAGACAATTGTAAAAAGTATTGAATTGACAAAATCTTTCAAAGAAATAAACGAAAACCTAAAAATCGAAGATGTAGAATTCGGTTCAAATAAATATAATGCTTTCGTTTCTGATGGTGGTATCATTGACTGGGAATGGGATAAGAAAGAAAAATATCCTTGTTGTGGATGGGATGTTAAAGATGTTGATTTATCTGAATATAAAGGTATTCGCATCGAATTGGAATCTACAGATATTCCTGTCGATATAAGAATGATACAAAACGAAGGAGGAGTTTGTCATCTTTTCTATGATGAAATAAAACCTGGAATTTATGAAGCAAGATTTGATGGTCTTGAAAGTTCTTCTATTTGGCCAGAGGGCTCTTCTTGGAATATCGACAATGGAATAGATGAAATTCATATTCGTGCAGTCAATCTTTCTAAAAAAGGATTACGAACTATCGTAAAATCGGTATCTTTTATCAGTAAAGATGAACCTGATGTTCAGCAGCCTGCTCAACTTATGCTAAATGGAGCAAAGCTTGGTTCCAAAAAGAGTTATGCATGGGTTGATGATGATTTTGCCATTAATTGGAAGAAAAACTCATGGACTGAATGTGGCTGGAAAGTTGAAAAAAAACTTGATGGTGAAATCCTTGAAATAAAAGTTTTATCTTCAGATGTTCCTTTAAGATTGAGAGTTCGGACTTTGGACTACAAAAATGGAGTTTCATATTCTGATGATGGTTCTCATGTTTTCAGAATTAATCTAAAAACAAAAAAACAGATTAATTTGAAAGGAGGAGAAAAAGCTCCTGAATGGGAAGAAACAACCAAAAAAGTTGATTATTCTCAAGGTTGTTACATAACTTTAGAAGCAAAAGATGGTGTTTACAAAGAAGGCAAAAAAACAGTTGTAGAATATATCAAAGTTGAATAAAACAGATTTATGTTAAAAAATCCACCTGAAATATCATTTACATCAGGTGGATTTTTTTTATTTATTTTTTTGATTACTTCCAGCTTAATTGGTTTTTAATTTATTTTCCACTTGTTTCCGTCTTTTGTGAAACGTTTTGCATTTACTTCAAGAAGGCGACCGTCATCACCGAGCATTCTGACCATCGATGTGATTGGATTTACTTCGATGATTTTAAAATCAGTTCCGTCGTAATGCAGGCGGATTCCTTCGTTTGGCAGAACTCTGCGGGCTTCGTTGTACCAGTCAAATTCATAAGAAAGACAGCACAAAAGCCTTCCGCATTGACCGGAAATTTTCATTGAGTTTAATGAAAGATTCTGGTCTTTTGCCATTTTGATGGAAACAGGGCGAAGTTTATCTGAAATGGCATGACAGCAGAAAGGTCTTCCGCAAACGCCAAGCCCGCCAGTTATTCGCGATTCATCACGAACACCAATCTGGCGCAATTCAATTCGCATCTTGAAAATAGAAACTAAATCTTTTACAAGTTCCCTGAAATCAACACGGTTATCAGAGCTGAAAAAGAAAAGTGCCTTTTGTTCTTCAAAAAGAAAATGTGTTTCCACAAGTTTCATGTCAAGTTTGTGGAGTGCTACTTTTTCCTTGAAAATCGGGAAAGCATCTTTTTCTTTCTTCTTAAGTTCTTCGCGTTTTTTTAAGTCTTCGGCAGTTGCTTTTCTGTCAATCTGTACAATATCAGACTGTTTTATTCCCATAGGACATTTTGCAGTACCCAAAACTTTTGCCATGTCTTTTCCGTATCGTGTTGGAGTTACAACAAAATCTCCAGGTTTTAATTCCACTTTTTCAGGAGCTTTTGCATAAATTGTTTCGCACGAATATTCCAGCTTTAAATGATAAAGCGGATAGTCAAAAACAAGTTTTTCTGTAGTGGTAATGCCAACATCACTGTCTTCGAGAGAGGCTAAATTTTCTGATTCATCATCTATATCTGTTTCAAAAATATCACTCATATACTTATCTTATGTAATCCTAAAAAAATCCCAAAATCAATTTTTGAGACAATTTATTATACAATTTATGAACTTATCAAGTCTACAATTAATCCTTTAATTTCGTTAATTTGTGCTAAAATTTTCAGGTTGTCAATCTGATTTTCAAGTGTTGCCTGCGTCATTTCATCAAGTTTTTTATTTATCACAGTGATTTGATATTTTGGATCGATTACGTGTGGCGGAATTGTATAATTTGAGAAAAAATTCGTCCTTGAAGGAACCATCAAATCGTGACCAAATCTGTTTTTACGTCTTTTTGATGATATTTCGTAATTGTTTCTTACCACAAAAAGAATGAACTGTCCAACCGCTTCCTTAAACTTTTTTATATTTTCCTGACTGACTTCACTAGAAAGATCGTTCCCCGCTAAATCAACTGCATCTTTGAGATAAACAGCAGCATCTTCCAGCGACATTGCAGCAATTTCGGGTGGAAGCCCTGCTACAGAAAAAGACGGTTCAACTTCTTCCTGCTTTGAAAGAAGGCTTGCAAACTTTGATTTTTTTGTTTTATCGATTTCCTGTTTTTTCTGATTTTTGTTTATGCTGTTGCTTGTAGTATTTTGTACTCCAGCGAAATAAAAATTGTTTCCAATAGAATCAATTTCAGCCATTTATAGAGAAACCTTTTGCTTTATAGCCACAGCCTGCAGATATTCATCAGAGATTTTAGAGAATTTCTGTTCATCTTTTATAGAAATAAAATGTCCGTGAATAATTGCATCCTGTTCGACCTGGACTTTGTGTGAAATAATGTCGCCAACAACTGCTGATGCCGACAAAACTTTAATACTTTGAGCAGCTTCTATATTTCCAAGAACAATTCCACCGACAATCACAGATTTTGCCTTAATGTTTCCACGAATTCTTGCATTTTCGCCGATGATGATATTTCCGTCTGTTTCCAGATTACCGTCAATGTCACCGTCTATTCTGACAAAACCATTAATCTTGATGTTTCCAGTGATTGCAGAACCTTGTCCTAAAATTGTATTAATAGAAATGTCATCAATCCGTAAAGCCATAAAAACCTATTTTGATAAATTAATATTGATATATTTTGCAGGGTCAACTACGTCTGAACCAATGTGAATTTCGTAATGAAGGTGAGGACCAGTTGAAATACCAGTGTTTCCGATTGTGCCGATTATATCACCCTGATCAACTGTCTGACCTTTTTTTACTCTAAACGAATTTAAATGTGCATAACGTGTGTACATACCGTGATTATGCTTTATGATAATGTAATTACCAAAACTGTTGTCAAAAGCTACAGTTACAACCTGACCAGAAGCAGTTGCCAAAACCGGATCGCCAGATCTCCATGTTGAAAAGTCAATTCCCTTGTGAATGTACCAATTTCCGTGCAAAGGATGAATATTTGGTCCAAACTGCATAGAAATGTGATAATTTGGATTTTTTACAGGACAAATACTTGGAATTTCTGTAAAAAGATTCTGCTGTGTTTTGAGCATTTTTCCAATCTGTTCAATTGGTTTAACTGCATCTTCCAGATATGTTGTAAGTTCCCTGACATCTGCAACTTCTCGTGTTGTGCCGGAAGCCATTTCTGAAGAACTGAAGAGAGATGACAAATCGCTGTTTGATGAAGAAACTTCGTTTTTTGTTTTGAGCTGTTCTATGCCAAGCAAAGAAAGACTCTGCGAAAGTGAAGTTTGAAAACGTTTTGCTGCCTGAAAAAGATTTGCATTTTCATCACGAAGTTCATCCAAACTTGCAAGTGTTTCGCGGTTTTGTTCAATCAAAGCTGATATTTCACTGTTTTTTGCGATGGAACGATTATTAAAATAGAAGAAAGATGCCAAAACTCCAACCGAAATTACAAAAGTTAAAATCATGGCAAAAATGTTTGTCTGAATGTTTATGACTTTACTTTGTGAGTGAGGAACTATCATGATTGTGAGTTTGCTGTCCAAAACTTTGAAAATACGAACGAAACCCATCCCGATTGATTTAAAGAAAGAACCGAATCCTTTTGTAAAGTTAGAGGCAACCCGTTTTTCAATTTTTTTGATAGCTTTCTGAGTTTTAGGCATACTATAAAATTATATCACACAGTAATAATTTATGTCAAATTAATACATAAATTAACAAAATTCTATTTGACGGTTTTTAATTCCTATGTTAAATTATCGGTATAACTATGTCTATTCTTTATCAGTTTTTCTGATTTGGCATTTAAATGTCAGTTAAAAGAATGACAAAACCGTCTTATTTCACAATTGGGTTTGCGTTGCAAACTTTTTATCATTTACGTTTCTTTGATTCATTGAGAAACGCATAAAAAGTCGCCGGCGAATATCAATTTGCTGTAGATGATTTTTTATGGGAGAAAAGCCATGAAGTTATTTGATACTCACGCTCACATCGGGCTTATTTACGATGATCCTATTGAACAATTACGTGTTATTCAGCAGGCAAAACAGGCTGGAGTTGCAAGAATTGTCAGCATTAATAACAGTTTGTATGATTTTACAAAAAATTATGCACATTTGAAAAATATTTCTGGAATTTATCATGCAGTTGGTGTTGCTCCGTCTGAAGTTACAAATCCAGGACCTGATTGGATTAATACAATAGAAAAATCTCTTTCTTTGCCAAATGTTGTTGCAGTTGGAGAAACTGGTCTTGATTATTACAAACAGTTTGGTGATAAACGCTCTCAGATTGAACTTTTTATCACTCAGCTGGAAATTGCACAGGCTCATAATCTTCCTGTAATCATTCACAATCGTGATGCAGGACGTGATGTTTATGATGTTTTAACTGAACGCATGCCTGATGCTGGAGCTATTTTGCATTGTTATTCTGAAGAT
The DNA here is from genome assembly GCA_945915085.1 of uncultured Treponema sp. Taxonomy (GTDB): domain Bacteria; phylum Spirochaetota; class Spirochaetia; order Treponematales; family Treponemataceae; genus Treponema_D. The sequence goes on from CAMEET010000041.1 coordinate 6,904, forward strand.
GCTGAATATGCAAAAAAATGTCTTGATAAAAACATTTGGTTCAGTTTTGCTGGAAATTTAACTTACAGAAATGCCCGCAATCTGCATGAAACAATTATGAATCTTCCTGTGGACAGAATTTTGATAGAAACAGAAAGTCCGTTTATGATTCCTGCAGAATTCCGTGAGAAAAAGCGGACTATGCCTAAATATTTGCCGTCAACTGCAAAATTCCTGGCTGAAATGCTGGATATGGATTTGGAAGAATTAAGTGAACAGCTTTGGAAAAACAGTTGCAAGGCATTTAATCTGCCTGAATAATCGGAAATGAGTCTTTTTCATCCTGTTGAAATTGGAAATGTAAAACTTTCTGGAAATCTCTTTCTGGCTCCTGTTGCTGGTTACAGTGATGCAGCTTTCCGTTCTGTCTGCATTGAAAACGGAGCTGCATTCACTTATACGGAAATGGTGAGTGCCGAAGCATTGGTACGGAATAATCTGAAAACAGAAGTACTGATGCAGCGTGGCTACAATGAAAAAGTTTATGCCGTTCAAATTTTTGGCGGACAGGAAGATGTGATGGCGGAAGCTGCTAAAATTGTTCTGCAAAAGACAAACTGCGAAGTGATTGATATAAACTGCGGTTGTCCTGTTCCCAAAATTGTAAAAACAGGGGCTGGTTCTGCACTTACAAGAGATCCTGACAGACTTTATAAAATTGTAAAAGCGGTGACAAAAGCTGTGGGTGAAAGTGAAAATCCTGAAGTTCCAGTTACAGTAAAAATACGTTCCGGCTGGGAACAAAAAATGATGACTTGGAAAGAAGCTGCTCTGGCTGCACTTGAAGGTGGTGCAAAAGCTATTACAATTCATCCAAGGACAAAAGCGCAGGGATATGAAGGTCATTCTGACTGGTCAATCATGAAGAATCTGGTTGATTTAGTTGGTTCTATTGATAAAAAAGTGCCTGTTTTTGGATCTGGAGATTTGTTTAAACCAGAAGATGCAAAAAAAATGCTTGAACAGACAGGTGTGGATGGCGTTATGTTTGCACGTGGAGCAATGGGAAATCCTTTTATTTTTAAAGATACAGTTTCCCTCCTCACAAAAGGCAGTTTTGAACCAGTTCCAGCCGAAGAACGCATAAAAACAGGATTTCGGGAATTGGAACGTCTTGTGAACGAGACTTCTGAAAAACATGCCTGCCTTGAAATGCGCAAACGTTTTGCAGCATATTCCAAAGGAATTCAAAACGGAGCAGAATTGCGTGCCAGAATAGTTCACGCAGCAACTGTTCAGGAATATAAAGATATTTTTGCTGCCTTTTTGTAGACAGCGAGTCAGGAGAAAGAGAAAATGTCTCAAAAAGAAATAAAGGCGGATTCAAAGTCAGCAGATTTGCAATATGAAAAAATGGTAAATACGCCTGTTTCTAAACTGATTGCAAAACTTGCAGTTCCGACTGTCATTTCAATGCTGGTTACTTCCATTTATAATATGGCGGATACTTTTTTTGTATCGCAGATTAATACTCAGGCAAGTGCGGCTGTCGGCGTTGTTTTTCCGATTATGGCGATAATTCAGGCATTTGGTTTTACGCTTGGAATGGGTTCTGGAAGTCTTGTTTCTATCAGATTGGGACAAAAACGAAATTCCGAAGCAAATGTGATTGCTTCCACAGCATTTTTTGGTTCTATTTTTTTTGGTGGTGTCGTAACACTTTTTGGAAATCTTTTTACTTCGCAAATTCTGCAGTTCATTGGTGCTTCAAAATCTGTTTTGCCTTATGCAAAAGCGTATGCAACTTACATTTTCTGGGGTGCTCCTTTTATCTGTGCTTCGTTTGTGATGAATAATGATTTGCGTTCTGAGGGCAAAGCGTATCTTTCTATGATTGCATTGACTTCTGGCGGCGTCCTGAATATTTTTCTGGATCCAATTTTTATTTTTGTGTTGGATTTGGGTATCAGTGGAGCGGCAATTGCAACGCTTGTGAGTCAGTTTGTGAGTTTTTCCATTTTGTTGAGTTTTTATTTGAGGAAGAAAACTGTTGTCAAAATAAACGTAAAGACTGTGAGCGTAAAAGACGGCACTTTATGGAAAATAATCTGCACTGGAGTTCCTTCTCTGGCACGTCAAGGACTGGCTAGCATTGCAAGTATTTTGCTGAATACTTCTGCGGCTGTTTATGGAGATGCGGCAATTGCGGCAATGTCTATTGCAACGAAAATTCTTATGTTTGTTGCAAGTATTATGATTGGAATAGGTCAAGGATTTTCGCCTGTAAGCGGATATAATTACGGAGCAAAACGATTTGACCGCGTAAAAAAAGCTTATTGTTTTATGATTGCAAGCGGTTCTTCCATAATGTTGTTTTTTGCCGTGATTATTTTTATTTTTGCAAGGCAGATTTTACATTCGTTTATTGATGACCAGACTGCGATTGATATTGGTGTGGTTGCTTTACGCTGGCAGGTTTCGTTTATTCCGCTGCATCCTTTGATTGTAGGTACAAATATGCTGATGCAATCGACAAGGCACATAAAATCGGCAACTTTTCTTTCTATGAACAGGCAGGGCGTTTTCTTTATCCCTGCAATTTTGATTTTACCAAGATTTTTGGGATTAACTGGTGTGGAAATCACTCAGTTTGTTGCGGATGTTTGCAGTGCGATTGCAGCAATTCCTTTTGCCATAGCCTTTTTTAAGAAATTGAACAGAATGGAAAAGGAAGCAAATATGGAATCAGGAAAATCATAATTGTGAAAAAAACATAGTAGGGAAAATTACCGCTTGACTATGCTGCTTTTTGGTTTTAAACTTTTTTGTATGTTTTGAAACTGGCTTAGGGCGTGGAGCTGCGCGAAGCGGCCACTGGACTGAGCGAAGCGAGGGAAGCGGCTGGAGCGATAGCGGAACAGCGGAAGGCCCGACCCCGAGCGAAGCGAGTGGGTAAGCCCCAAATTTGTATTCAAATTATTGTAAATATTGTTAATAATCTTGGAGGATTAGAATGAAAACTGTTGCAGGTATTGATCTTGGAACTCAAAGTATGAAAGTGGTGATTTATGATTATGAAAAAAAGGAAATAATCGAAAAATCATCTTGCCCTATGGATTTGATTTCGGAAGCTGACGGTACTCGTGAGCAGAAAACTGAATGGTTTGACAAGGGTTTGGAAGTTTGTTTTGGTAAACTTTCGGCTGAAAATAAAAAGACGATTGAAGCGATTGGTGTTTCTGGACAGCAGCATGGTTTTGTTCCTCTTGATAAGGACGGTAAGGAACTTTACAACATTAAGCTTTGGTGTGATACTTCGACTACTGAAGAATGTAAGATTATTACTGAGGCTTGTGGTGGTGATGATGCTGTTGTGGATGCTCTGGGGAATTTGATGTTGCCTGGTTTTACTGCTCCAAAAATTTTGTGGCTTAAACGCAATAAACCTGAAGCTTTTGCAGCCCTGAATTATATTATGCTTCCGCACGATTATTTGAACTGGAAGCTCACTGGAAAATATGTGATGGAATATGGCGATGCTTCTGGAACTGCTTTGTTTGATTCTAAAAAACGTGAATGGTCTAAAAAGATTTGTGATATTATTGATGAAGGGCTTTTGGCTAAGCTTCCTGAATTGATTGAAGCTCATCAAGTTGCCGGCAAGGTTTCTGCACAGGCTGCTGCGGCTTATGGTATTCCTGAAGGAATTCCTGTTTCTGCCGGCGGTGGTGATAATATGATGGGTGCTGTGGGAACTGGTACTGTTGCTGATGGATTTTTGACTATGTCGATGGGTACTTCTGGCACTTTGTACGGTTATTCTGACAAGCCAATCGCTGACCCTGTAAATGGTTTGAGTGGTTTCTGTTCGTCTACTGGCGGATGGCTTCCTCTTTTGTGTACTATGAACTGCACTGTTGCTACTGAATTTGTGCGTGGACTTTTCCAGATGGATGTAAAAGAACTTGATGGTGAAGCTGCAAAGGCTCCTTGTGGTTCGGAAGGTGTGCTTGTAATTCCTTTCTTTAATGGTGAGCGAACTCCTAACCTGCCAAATGGTCGTGCTAGCATTACTGGACTGACTGCTGCAAATACTAACAGAGCAAATATTGCGCGTGCTTCTTTGGAAAGTGCTGTTTTTGCTATGCGCGGCGGTTTGGATGCTTTCCGCAAGCTTGGTTTCCAGCCTAAAGAAATTCGTTTGATTGGTGGCGGTTCTAAATCTCCTTTGTGGCGTCAAATTGCTGCTGATATTATGAATCTTCCTATTCGAGTTCCTGCTTTGGATGAAGCAGCTGCTTTGGGCGGTGCTGTGCAGGCTTTGTGGTGCTTGAAAAATCTGAATGGCAAATGTGACATTGCTGAACTTTGTGCTGAACACATTTCTCTGGATACTTCAAAATCGGCTGACCCAATTGCAGAAAATGTTGCTGCTTACGATAAAGCTTACGCTGAATATTCAAAAATGGTAGAAAATTTATCTCCACTTTATAAATAAAATTATTATTATAAGCAGAGGGGACAGACTAAAGGGACAGACTTAATAAGGACGAACTTAAGGTCTGTCCCTGTTTTATTTGTCCCTGTTTTTTTATGCAGAATCTTGGTAAAAGTTTAAAAAAAATAATTCTGGCTTTTTTATTATTATTTTCTCATTTTTTTATGTTTTCTCAAAATTTAAATTTTGGTTATGATTTTGAAAATTTACTTAATCATAAAAAAGGACAGATTTTCAAAAATAACTTTTCTTTTGATTTGAATAATGAAAAGAATACTCTTGGATTGAATATTGATACAGGAAATTTTATTTCCTCATTTGATGATGTATCATTTTCTTCTATATATTTTAATAATTATTTTTTTATTCCCATCAAACAGCATAAAATTTATTCAGATTTATTATTTTTAAATTTTGATAATTTTAATATCGTAGAAAATTTTTCTTTTAATAATGTGTCTATTTTTTTACAGACTATTGGTACAAAATTTGATATAAAAGATTCGTATTTTATTGATTTCTGTTTTTCATATGGAAATTTACAAACAAGAAAGGGAAAAGTGTATAGTTTTAATCTTATTCCCGAAATTCCATCAATTTTTTCTTGTGGTTCAGAATTTGGATTTCCTTTTGGGCAGATAATGATTCAAGGGGCACTTCTTGATTTGGCAATAAAGTCAAAAAGTTTTTTTAAAGTAACGTCCCACGGAAGTCAGAAAGAATTTATGGTGGCATATAAAAATACAATAAATTTTACAAATTCTTCTTTTAAATATTGGATTGGTGGATTGTTTACAGGTGGTCAAATCGAAGCAAATACAATTCCTGCAGGTGTTACACTTTTTGCAGAAGATAGATTGGTAATTCTTGGAATTGGAACTAAATATTTACAGAAAATTGATAATTTTTCATTTAAATTCTATTTTGATTTTATCTATTTACCTGAGATATATTTGAAAGAAGTTCATAATGGAGAGATAAAGTTTTTTACCCAAAAAATTTATTTATCGAATTATTACCGTTTCAAAGATTGGAATTATCTTTTTTATCCTCTTTTTGAAATAGATTACACTTTTGATTCCAAAAAAACTCCGCTGAAAGTACATGCTTTTATGTCAAAAGCTATTATAATCCCTAATACAGTTTTTGAATCAATAGGAGAAGAAATTAATCAAATAGGGGAGGAGTTTTCTTTTTTTGATTTGATTTTGTCTGGATTAAAAATCGGAATAAACATCAGTTTGTAAACAATGTCCGTTATTAATCTGCTTAATATTTGCCAACTCTTTGTTTTTTTTGTATAATGCAGATTATGGAAAAAAACGCAATTATTCATGTTGAAAATACTGAAAATCTTCGCGAATTTGCTTCATTTTTATCTCATGCAGGCTGGAATATTCTTTCTGCTGATAAAACTGAAGATTTTTTACTCAAAGAACGCATTCCTGTAATTCATGAATCTGGTTTGACACCCGGCAGTTTATATGTGAATGAAACTTCGCAAATCATCAGACGCATCCTTTTTTCAAAATTTCCTGATGAAAATGATGAAGGTTATGAAGTCGAAGGTGATAACAATATTTTTATTGTCTGCATGAATATGAATCCTAAAATTTCCAAAAATAATATGCTTACCGAAGATGAAAAAGTCAAACGAATCGAAAATTTTCACCTTTCTTCTATATTGCGTAATTCTTTTTCAAATTATCAAAATGTTCTCCTTCTGACTGATCCTCGTGATTATAAGGAAGCAATAATTCAGCTTCGCACAAATAAAATTTCCAACGAATTTAGAGAATATCTTGCTGGAAAAGCTTTAAACTTGATTTCTGCTTATGATTCTGGAATTGCAACTTCCATCTGGATGAACAATTCTTACTCCAGTGCTTTTATGAATTATCATCTGCGGCCATATAAAAAGTTTTTAAATCTTTCAAACGGTTCCAATGCACATCAGCGCGGTTGCATTTATAAATCGCCCACAATTTCTGGTGCTTTGAATGGAATTCAAGAATCTCAAGATAATGTTTTTTCTTACAATTTGATTTCTGACATTTCATTTGGGTGGGAAAGAATCTGCGTTCTCTACGAAATTCTCAAAAATCAATATACTGTCGAAACAACAAACAGCGATGGTTATAATTTTACTACTCAGTTCACTCCTCTTACTGGAACTGTTTTTACGATTGCCATCAAATTTAATTCGATTGTGGGTGCAGCTCTTTCTACAAACGTTCTTGATTCATTCAAAAAAACTTACACTTACGATATTGAGCATATAAATGATGTTGTTCTTGCTTGTAGTGCTGTGGTCGATGAAATCTCTGCATGCGAAATGGTAAAAGGAAGTTTTGCGGCAATTGTGGCACCTTCTTTCACCGATGAAGCAAAAAATATCCTATCTCAGAATCCAAAAATCCAGCTTGTGCCTTCTGCCAAAGTTGAAGCTTCCGAAATGGATGGAAAACTCATAAACGGCGGAGTTTTAGTTCAGCAAAAAGACAATACTTTGTTTTCGCACTGGAATATCAAGACAAAAAATCGTCCTTCGCAATTTAAAGCTGACCAGATGGCGTTTGGAATGCTTTTGGCAATGGGAGCACGTTCTTACAGTGCAATTCTGCTCAAAGATAATGCAATTGTGGGCATTTCTCAAAATTCTACTTCTACAGAACGTGCTTTGCAGATTGTTCTTGCCGATGCAAAAATGAGGTGTGGAAATGAAAATCCGGAAAATTGTATCGGCGATGTTCTTATCTGCGATAGCATGATTAATTTTTCTGAGCCTGTAAAAAAATTAATTGATAATGGAATTACGGCAATCATTCAAACTGGTTCAGATTCTGCCGATAATGATTTTATAAATTATTGTGATGAGCGTGGAATTATCATGGTTTATACAGGAATGACGCACATTTCGTTTTAAAAATTACAAAAAAAAGGATTTCAAAAATTTTATGCAGTGATTTTTTTTTGCTGATTTTTATTATGAATTGATAAATTAATTTTTTTTGAGGAATATATGCTTTTTTATGTTGGAAAAATGTTGCAGGAGTTTTGGGGACCTGCAAGGCTTTTGTCTTCGTATGCAGTTTTGATTACAGTGGCACTTTACTTGGGATTTTTTCTTGCCTTGAAACTGATTCCAAAATTTTATAACTGGCTACCGCATGACCGTGGCAGAGATTTTGCGCTCAAAGAAAACTCCGATGCTGCAAAAGGAAAACCCACTGGTGCTGGTTCCGTTTTCATCACTTTGTTTGTATTGATTGTTTTTTTTGTTTGCCCGATGAATTTAATGAGAAGTTGCGTTGTTTTATTAACTTGGGCAACAATGCTTACTGGTTTTTTAGATGACAGAAGTACTGTGAGCTGGGGCGAATACTTAAAAGGTGCTTTGGATTTAGTTATCAGTGTGACAACAGCTTTCATTTTATATTATGGATTAAAAAAATATGATCCTGATGGCGTAGTTAAATTCTGGCTTCCATTTATATCACATCAGATTATTATAAATCCTGTGGTTTACATCATCATAACGACAATCATGCTGTGGACTTCCATAAATACCACAAACTGCACAGATGGCGTAGATGGACTTTCTTCTACACTTGTATTGATTGGACTTTTGACTCTTGGACTGCTTTTTTATTTTATTCTTGGTCACAAAGATATTTCAGCTTATCTTCTTTTGCCGCATTTGCAGAGCGGAGCAAATTGGGCTGTTATGGTTTTTGCCATGATCGGCGTTGTGATGGGATATTTATGGCATAATGCATTTCCAAGTCATTGTCTGATGGGAGATGCAGGCAGTCGCGCACTTGGTTATTTCATTGGTGTTTGTGTAATGGTCAGTGGAAATCCTTTTATCATTTTGGCAACTTCATCGATTATTTTTATAAACGGCGGAATGGGCCTTTTAAAAGTTTTTTTACTCAGATTTTTCAAAATCAAAATATTTGAAAATATCAGATTTCCGTTACACGACCACATGCGCAAAAATAAAGGTTGGTCACCAACTCAAGTTCTTTTAAAATTTGTGATTATGCAGATTTTGATTACCTGCGCTTTGATGGGAATTTTCTTAAAAATCAGATAAAAAATCAGATACAAAATCACTTGATTGTTCAAAACGAGGAAAAAATGACGCCGAAAAAATTTCTTGCTGATAAAAAAAATGAAATCGTAGAATTGCAGACTCTTTTAACATCTATTCCGGCAATTGCCCCAGAAGGAGGTGGTGACGGTGAAGAAAAAAAAGCAGCTGCATTGGAAAACTGGCTCCGACACAAAGGTTTTGAAAAAATTATCCACTATGAAATTTCTGATGAACGTGTAAGTGCAAAAGTTCGCCCATCAATTTTGGCAGAAATTCCTGGAAAAAAAGATGATTTTTGCATTTGGGTGATTGCACATATTGATGTAGTGCCAGTTGGTGACATCAAATTATGGAATACAAATCCGTGGGAAGTTGTAGAAAAAAATGGCAAACTTTTTGGCAGGGGTGTCGAAGATAATCAGCAGGGACTTTGCAGCGCAGTTTTTGCCGCACTTTATTATCTGGAAAACAAAATCCAGACAGAACATACAATTAAACTGCTTTTTGCTGCAGATGAAGAAAATGGAAGTTTGTTTGGAACAATTCCGCTCGTTCAAAAAGGAATTTTCCATAAAAATGATTTAGTTTTAATTCCTGATGGTGGTGACGCACAGGGACAGACCATCGAAATTGCAGAAAAAAATCTTCTGTGGCTTGAAATTTCAGTCGAAGGTAAACAAACGCATGGAAGTCGTCCTGATAGTGGCGCAAATGCATGTCTAGCCGCCAGTGATCTGGCAGTCAGATTAAATTCTTTGGAAAAATATTTTGATAAAACTGATGATTTGTTTGAACCAAATTATTCGACATTCCAGCCGACAAAACGCCTTGCCAACGTGGACAGCATCAACATAATTCCAGGAAAAGATGTTTTCTGCATGGATTGCCGCATTTTGCCTTGTTACACTCTGGAAGAAGTGCTTGAAAAAGTTGATGAAATCTGCAGAGAAATCGAAAAAAAACATGGAGTAAAAGTAGATTACAAAACTCCGCAAAAATCACAATCACCAGCCACAAAAAAAGATGCACTTGTTGCTCAGAAACTTGCACAGTGTATTAAAAAGGTGCATGGAATTGAACCGCAGTTCATTGGAATTGGAGGCGGCACTGTTGGTGCAGAGCTTCGCAGAGAAGGAATTGATGCAGTTGTCTGGAGCACTCTGGATGATCAAGCTCATCAACCAAACGAATATTGCAAAATCGAGAATCTTTGTAAAGATGCAGAAACTTTGATTGAGTTTTTTAAGTAAACTGATTTTGCACAAGGCTAGTTCACAAGTTATATAAATAACTTATAAATTACTTTTTTTTAATTGGATACAAAATCAGTTTAAGTGAATTCAAAAAACTCAATCAAAATACGAAGTGAAAAATTAAAAATTATTTATTAGATTGATTTGTGTAAGCATCCCAAGTTGTTTTTACCAAAGTGTCAACATCAGAATATTTTGGTTCCCAACCCAAAAGTTCCTTTGCCAGTTTGCTCGTTGCATATAATTCTGCAGGATCGCCGGGACGACGAGGTTCTTCCGCAGCAGGAATTGGTTTTCCAGTGATTTTGCGTGCTGCTTCAATAATTTCCTTTACAGTTGTCCCCTTTTCCGTTCCAAGATTCAGCATAAGACTTTTGTTATTTTTTTCAATATAATCCAAAGCCATCACGTGAGCACGAGCCAAATCAGTGACATGAACATAATCTCTGATGCAAGTTCCGTCGCGAGTATCATAATCAGTTCCAAAAATCTTCAAATCACGTTCGCCGAGAGCTGCTTCCATAACACGTGGCAAAAGATTTTCAGGTTTTTGTTCAAGACCGTGAACTTCACCTTCAGGGTCATAACCGGCAGCATTAAAATAACGAAGTGCCGCAAATTTCAAACCTTTGAGATTATCATACCAAGTCATAAAACGTTCAATTTCAAGTTTCGTAAAACCATAATAATTAATTGGATTTTGAGGATGATTTTCATCAATAGGAAGATATTGTGGTTCTCCAAAAGTTGCAGCCGACGAACTGAAAATCATTTTCAGACAGTTATATTTTACAGCCGCATTCATAATGTTCAAAGTTCCAGTAATATTGTTTACACTGTATTTTTCAGGTTTTACCATAGATTCACCGGCTGCTTTAAAAGCTGCAAGATGAACAAAAGCATCAAATCCTTGAGAAAAAGCTGCGTCCAAATCCTGTGGAATCAAAATATTCCCGTAAATAAAACCATTTTTTGCAAAAAGATTTTCCCTTAATCCGCTGGAAAGATTATCAAAAACAGTAACTTCATGTCCTGCCTTCATCATTTCTTTGACAACATGACTTCCAATGTAACCTGCACCGCCAATAACTAAAACTTTCATTTTCACCCCCAGAAATCTTTTCTAATTATCAACATAATTTTTTTGTGTGGCTTTTGGTTCGCTCATTTCAGTAGCAGCCTACGGCGCCCTTTCAATTCTTGCCACGATTTATTCGCTTTGAAAACTATAAAATAAATATAAAGATACGTAAGGCTGTTCAGCGAAGTCAAGAAATTTTTCTATATTTATTTTATTTTCAAAATCTAATTTTACCCAAAAATGTTCAAAAAGTGTAAATTTTTTTTCAAAATCAATATCATTCTGTTTAAATTCTTCAAGCTTGAGTTTTGCAGAATCTTCCGCCTGATCAGAATTTTTTCCAAACCCTTTTATCACAACAAATTCAGTTTCTTTCGAAAATTCATCATAATTCTGGTAAAGTGATTTCAGATTATCATCAAAAACAAATTCAATCCAAACAGGTAAATCTTTTCCGAAACCTTTATATTTCCAATCGTTGAAACGTAACTTTTCTGAGTTTTGTGCATTTTCTTCTATATAAATTGCATCAGATTTTTTATTTGATTTTTTGTTTTTATTTTGTGCGGATGAATTTTCCTGCAAATTATTATCTGTTTTTTCAATGTTTGTAGTTGCACAACTTTGAAAAAAAATGAAAACGAACAAAAAAACTACGAAGAAATTATTTTTCACAATTTTTATAATAATGAATTTTAGTAAAAATGTGAATAGATTTTTTTTTATATTTGAGGTAAACTTTGCTTATGAAAAAATTATCGATTTTAGTACCACTTTTTGTGATTTCAACAATTTTTATTTCTTGTAAAACGATTACAGAAATTCCAATGGAAAAAACTTCTGCACAAATCATTCAGATGGGGCAAAATGCCGTAACCAGTGCAGATTATAAATCAGCAGAATTCTGTTATAAAACTGCTTTAGAAAGATTTCCTGCAAATCCGCAAGTTTTAGTGGAAGCAAAATATGAACTTGGAAATGTATATCTCAAGCAAAAAAAATATGCCTTAGCATATGCAGAATTTTCTCAACTGCTGGAACTTTATGATTCAGCACCGACTGCATATCCTTCGGCATACAAAAAATTAGCACAAATTGGAATTTCAAAAATCCCAAATAATAAAATACAGAATTAAACTTTAAACTCTTCTATCCTGTTAGAAATGTTATCAACAGCTTCCGACATTTCGTCTGCACAATACTGAAGATTGCTTGTTGTTTCTTTTGTTGCTTCAGTTGTGCTGACGATTTTGTGGAAGTTATTTGACATGTTTGCAGATGAATTGCGCAGACTTTCAATAGAAGTAAGAATTTCCTGAGTTTTTCCTTCAATCTGTTTACTTGAACTTTGAACATTTGTTGAAATATTGTTCATCAATGAAAGAACTTCAAGAAGCTGTTTTGAACCTTCAGCTTGTTCTTCTGCAGCAAGTTTAATTGATTCAACGAGTTGTGAAGTATTTTCTGTTTTGTTAGAAACAAGTTCAAATGAAAGTTTGCTGGCATTTGCACTGTCAACAACTTTATTGATATTATCTGCAATTTTCTGAAGATTTTCGCCAATGCTCTTTGATTGAGCTGCACTTGTATCTGCCAGTTTACGGATTTCTTCTGCAACAACCGCAAATCCTTTTCCAGCTTCTCCAGCGTGAGCAGATTCAATCATCGCATTCATAGAAAGAAGATTTGTCTGAGATGAGATTGTAGAAATAATTTTGTTTGTATCCTGCAAAGATTTACTCTGTGAAAGAACAAGAGAAAGTAGTTCATTTACGATTTTATTTTTTTCGATACCGTCATTTGTTGCGGTATTCAATTCAGAGAATTCTTCAGCCATTTTTTCAACAGAAGCAGAAATAGAACGGATATTTCCAATCATCTGTTCAATTCCAGAACTTGCTTCAGTAATGGCATTTACTTGAGAATCAATCAGTTCATTTAGTCCTTTGATGTTTTGAGAAATCTGAGTAACAGCGGAACTTGTGTCCATAACACATTTATCCTCTGCGTCAAGAGTTTGTGTTGCATTTGCAATTTCTGAAGAAATATTATTAATCTGATTTTTTGATTCATTCAGACTGGCTTTTACATTATTGAAAGCAGTTTTCAAATGAGAATTTGCATCACCAATCTGTTTTACTGTTGTGTGAATAGTGTCAACAAAAAGATTTACAGATTTCTTTACCTGAGAAATTTCGTTGTTATGGTTGATTTTTAATCGTTTTGTAAGATCTTTATCACCAGTATTCAAATTATCGATGTTCTTTTTGATGGAATCGAATTTGCCGATGATGAGTTTGATTACAATCAAAACCATGAAAAGCAGAATTGCAGTGATGATTAAACCGCCTGTGATGAGCGAACTGCGCATTTTATCTGTGATGATTCCGATTTCAGATTTTTCTATGCTTGCAACGACTGTCCAAACTTTGTTTTCCATTTTACAGCTTTTTGTTTTAATCAAAAAATTATCTTTATTTTCAGAATTCAAAATGTCGATTCCTGCGCGGAGAGCAAGAGTGTCATCATAGACAGAAATATTTCCTGTCTGGAAGAAAGTTGTTGCCAAATCGTTGATTGGAGCAAGCTGCAGAAATCCAACCATACCACCGTTAACAAGTTCGCCTGTCTGGTCATCTGTAAATGTTGATTTTACAAAAAGTGGCATTGTGAATCCACCAAGATTTGATTCACGGGGAGATTCAAGCCAAACAGCTACATCGTTGTTTTTATGCTGTTTCCAATATTCTTTTTGCAAAATTCCAACGGTGGAAGAACCGCCTTTTGTGTTGTAAGTTTCAGGTCCGCCATCTTTTGCTCCTGTGGCATCATCCCAAAAAAGCATAACATATTCAAAACCGTTTGGCTTAGTTTTAGATTTAATTCGGTTTTTTATCTCTTCGCGGTTATCACGAGGATTAACAACAGCCCGTTGGAAAACATTCAAAAGTTCTACCTGGTTTTCTATCCACGTTTCTGCATTGTCTATGGAAAGTGAAAGGATGTTTTCTACTGATTCTTCATAGATAGACTGAATTGGTGATTTTGTAATATTGATATTTATAATGGAAAAAACTGTAATGCAGGCAATTATAGCCAGAAAAGACGGAAGTCCATATTTTACAAGTAATGTTTCTGTTCGTTCTTTTTGTTTCTTTTGTTTTGCCATATATACCTCTTTCTAAAGTTTGGGTGTCTGATTTTTTTCGAAAAAATGATTGTTTTACTCGAAAATGAAAAGTAAACAAGCTCAAAAGATGAATTAATTGTCGGCATCTAATATTTTCGAAAGCATTTAATTATATCATTGTAATGTAAAATTGTAAAAAAGAATTTTGTGGAATTTTTTGGAAGGCAAGCAGTAAAATATAATTCCCCAAAAAAAGGTTTCCAACATCTGTTATAATG
>CAMEET010000042.1 GCA_945915085.1 uncultured Treponema sp.
CGACTTTTACTGTTGTTGAACCAACATCGATACCAATGCGAATTGGCAATAAAGAGTTTTTTTCCATATCCTTACATTTTAACGGGAAACTGCAAGTTAGTCAAATTAGTCATATAATCAATAAATCAGCAGGGACAGACCTCGCAGTTACGTTTAACCCCCGCAAAGCAGGGGATAGACCTCACTTTCGAGATTTAGCGCAAAACAGGGACAGACCTTGGTTATCTAATTTAATTTGTTTTGGGGCGTTGCGGGGGCACGACTTAACGATTTTTTTTGCCCCCGCTGGGGTGGTTAGTGGAAACCCGAAGGGTTGGAACTAAGGGGAGATTGTCTAAAAACTCAAAGCCCTAGTGTTAAATTTGATGGAAAAGACAAAAAACGACACTAAATATGGGGTTTGAGGAAGAAAAAACAACCAAAAATGTAGTTTTTAGACAGTCTGAGGAGGGGGCTCCCTCCTTCATGATTATTTTCAAAAATCAGGGACAGACCTTGCTTTCGGTGTATAGAGCTAGCCATTATCTGTTAAATCTGTAAAAATCACTTTCAGAGCGTCGATAAATTCATTTGTATCTTTTTTGAGTTTGCGCAAAAATGAATTATCTTCCAATGGACCGACAACTTTTTTCATTTCATCACTATTCTGATAAGTCATATTCCTGTAATAATCTGTATAATCTTTTTCACGCGATTTTAATGAAGCATTGTAAATGTCATAGGCAACTATGGAAACATCATCAGTAATATTTCTGAACAAATCAACAGAAAAATTTTCGATTGGCCGTGAATACAGTTCTTCCAAAAGATACAAAGCATAACGCGCTTTATATTCATCGTAAGCACAGTTGCAGTATTTATAAAAATCATGAACTTTATCCCAGCTGTCAATCTGACCATCTTTAATAGAAGAAAACAATTCTTTTCGCTTTTCACACGGAATAATTTGTCCGCCGGCATTTTCCCATTCAGTATATAAAGAAAGTGTTCTTATTCTGGAAAGCAAATCTTTTGTAAGTCTGTCACAATTTAAGTTTTTACAGAACTGCACAAGAGTTCTTACGGAAAAATATTTTACAATCTTGCGGTACATTTTGTATGCCTGAACAGGTTTAAAAATCACAGCACCATATTTTTTCTGGCAAATATCGTCATCAAGTGTAAAATCGGCTTCAGGATTTTGATGCAGAAAATCTTTCGCAGCCTGATATTCTTTTTGCGGAGTGTCAGCATCTTTCATATAATCGCTGTCAATTTTTATAAGATAATCACGTGTAAGTGTGATTAATCTGTCAATTGCATACATAATCTCCTGCATAGTGTCACAAGCAAGCGGATCTGTTTCAATCATCTGGATTTTTTTTCTACGTTTATCACGTTTTATAAATTTGTCATTATTCCTTGTGATGGCAAACATATCATACATAAACCACCATGCCGGAATTATATTGATTTTTTGCGAACCGTTAAATCCAGGTGAAACAAGTGCAAAAGGATACTGAATGTCCAGTTCATACTGATAACTTCCTTTTGAAACAAGAACAAACGAAGCAAATCTAGAATTATGTTTAAAATCAGAACAAAGTCCCGGCCAAAATCCCCGTTTTGCAAAAATTTCACCATCAGGACTTCGGCTGTTATGATTACTTCCAACAGTTGCTCCGGCAGCAATATTACTCTGCCCCATTACTGTAGTTGCAATCAAAAATGATGAATTATGATGCTGTTCGTGGAACGGGAAAATCAGATTATTCAAGATTTCACAACATGAAACAGTGGAATTATCGCCCAAAACTGAATTCAAAAGTCGTGCTCCATATTTTACCTGACAATTTCTGCCAATCACAAAACGGATTGCTATTGCCTGATAAAAAACCTTGCTTCCATAACCCAGAATGCCGTTTACCATTTCCACGCCTTCACCAATCTGAGAAGGTTCTTCTTCGGAAGACAAAACTGTCATATTTTTAAGTTTGTATGCACCTTTAATATAAGCCGCATCGCAAATTTTTGTATCTTTGATAATGCTACAGTTTTTTATGACACAATCATTTCCGATTATTCCATAAGTATTTTCTTTTTGAATATCCTCATTTTCGGTCATTTCAAAAAAACGTTGCAAAAGTTCATCATCATCACGATAATGCGACCACAAATATGCATCTGCAGGAATCATTTTTTCAAAAGCAAGAATTCTTCTTCCGTCATTTTCATTTGCAACACCAATCCAACATCGGTGTTCTTCAGGTTCGCCTTTTTTTAAAAATCCGCTTCCAAATTTTGAATGACTTGTACAACAAAGTTCCTGAATATTAAATAGAATATTCCTGTTCCCGATTCTATAATTATCAAGATAAGCAATGTTCCGGACAACGCAATTATCTCCAATTACAACATTGCTGATTCTGGAATTTCTGATTCCCACTTCCAGAATCAAATCATTATACTGCAATTGATTTTTTTTCATCTCCCCGATAATCACAAAACCTGAAAAAAAAGTAAAATAAATCAAAGAAACGTCAAATTTTCCCTGTTCAGCAGGAACATAAACATTTGACCATGTTTTATCTGTATTGTGATTTAAATTCTTCTCCAGAACTTCAATTTCCTCTGCGGTCAAATGACGCTTTCCTTCAAGAAGTTCCTCAGGAATTTTATTTTCAAATCTTTTATCAATTATTTTCACCATAAGTTCTTTATTATACCTCTCTAAAACGTTTTAGTCAAAACGAATATTTTATATCACAATCGTCGTCACAACCGTCATTTTTGAGTGTTGTCTTTTTTGTTTTATCTGTTAAAATAGAAAAACCATGAAAACCCATTATAAAATTTTTATCTTTTTGATTTCGATTTTAACAACTTTTCCACATTTCCTTTTTTCACATGACAAATCTCTACAAGTTCAAAAACAACAAAATGTTCGACAAGTTACATTAGAAAATGGACTTCAAATTTTTCTTCTTGAAAACAGTTCAGATGCACTTGTCCATGTAAAAATCATTTTTAAAGCCGGTTTTTCAAATCAAACAAAAGAAAATAATGGATTTTTTAAACTTTTCACAAAAATAATTCAGGCTTCAAATCCTCAAATCAATTTTTCCAATGCAGAATGCCTTTCTGATTTTTCATCATATTCACTGGAAATGACAAACGACCAGCTTTCAAAAACTCTTTCCGCCTTAAGCAGAATATTTTTTGAACCAGATTTTTCCCAAGAAACGATGCAGGATGAACTTGCAAAAATGAAAAATGAAGTCAACAAAAATGCGAAAGAACTTTCCACGCTCATAAACTCCAGCATAGATTCCAGAATTTTTTCGGAAGAACCATGGAAACATGATTCGGGAATTTATCCGTCTTTTTTTTCAAAAACTTCCACCGATTCTGCAAGAACTATTCTGAAACAGATTGCTGAAAGATTTTACACACCTCAAAACTGCGCTGTTTTTATCACAGGAAACTTTGATTCGCAAAAAACAATATTGGAATTGTCGCAGACTTTTGGAAGATATTACTCAAATTACAAAACACCAGTTTCAAAACCTACATCAGCATCAAACAAACAGCGAAAATACGTTTTTCATCATTCAGATATTTCAGAAGAACTTACGCAAATTGTCGTTCAATACACATTAATGTCATTTGAAGAATGTGAACTGGCGGCCGCACTTTTAAACAACAATTATTCTTCATTCAAAAACGAGATTCTCTCTCAAACCGATTTAAACATTCCAGGTTGGGATTATATTGATGTCAAAGCTGCCCACAAAAAAGACACATCGCGCCTGATTATTCAAACATTAATGCAAAAACCAGAAAAAAATTTTCCAAAAAAAATATCAAGTTTCGACCAGACACAACTTTTTTTACAGAACATTGAAAAACTTTCTTCTTTTATAAATGAAAACGAACTGATAAACGCAAAACTTGTTTTACAGTCCCAAACAGAAAATATCATCAAAAATCCTTTAGATTACATGGAAAAACTTTCAGAATTCTGGGCAATTTCACCATTTATCAAAACAGATGAAAATATTATGCAGACCGACATTCTTTTTGAAAAACAAAAAACAATAAATCAGATAGAAACGCAGACACTTCAAAATTTTATAGATTCAGAATCACCATTCATATTTATTATTATCAATTCAAAAGATTTCAAAACAAACAAAAAAGCTTTTTTACAGGCTGGATTTGAAGAAATAAACGAAAAAAATTCTTCCTGGTATATGCAAAAACTTGCAGACGAAACAAAAAATCAGTATCAGATTGATAACAGTAAATATTTTTCCAAAAATCAGCAGATTTCAAACGATAATAATTATTTTGAACAAAATATTTCACAAATTCAGCAGACAACGCTTTCAAACGGCATAAAAGTTTTTTCCAAAAAAAATCAGGCAGAATTTTCGACGGTAATTACGCTGAGCATAAACGGCGGACAACTGAACACAAGTCAAAACAACGGATTTGAAGAAGTGATGTGCGGCATTTTAGCAAACCTCATTCAAACCGAGCTGAGCAGACAGACTGCAAATGGAATTATTTTGAATAACACAAAAGTCACACATCAAATAGATTTGTCCACAAGCAGCATTTTTATAGAATTCAACAAGGAAGATTCGTTTGCAGTGTGCAATGCAATTCAAAAAGCAATAATTTTTACAGAAATTCCGCCTGCCGCCGCAGACAAAGCAGTTTTTTCCCGTCAATATAAAAAACGCCTTGAAAATGGAAGTGCCGCAAAGCAGATGGAAAGCAGCGTCATCAAAACTTTATACGGACAGAATGATTTTTATAAAATTTTCGAAACTCAAAATGAAGTTTTGCAGGAAACCGATTATTTTTCAATTCTGCAAGCTTATCCTGATTTTCTAGATGCAAAACGATACAACATCATACTGTGCGGCGATTTTGAACAAAATATTTTTGATTATCTTGATGAAGCATTTTCTTATTTTTCAAATTCAAACGTTCAACTGAATACATGCAACGATTTACCGGATTTTCAAAAAAATAAAACAATCAAAGTAAAAATAAATCACACATTTTTGACAGATATTCCAGCAGAGCTTGCAGGACCGCAACCAGCAGTTCTCGTGCCTACAACCGAATTTAAAGATCCTGTAATTTTTGCAATTCAAACTTCACAATTTCAGGATACCAAAGAAGCCGCAGTTTTTAACGCAGTTTTAAACTCATTTCAAAAAGAATTTCAGACAGTTCTTAATCAAAATGAAAAAACAAAAGACAATACCGTGAATATCAAATTTCCCCGAACAAAACTGCCGTTTGCACTCATCACGATTATGGACGTAAATGCACCAAAAGAAGTAGACAGTGCGTACAAAACAGCAAGAAATCAATTTATCAAAAAAATTACTTCTTCTTCAGCTGGAAGTTTTATCCAGCAAATCAAAAACAACTGGATTTTATCACAAATGAAAGAAACCGCCACAAATTACGGCACATCAAAACTCATGCAAAAAGGAATCGAAAATTTCACCGAAAATCCCAAAACAGATTTTTATCTTCAAGAATACAATTTCATTCAAAATGCAACAATTCAAGATTTTATCACCGCAGCAGAAACACTTCCTCTCACACCGCAACTCAGAGCATATGGAAAATAAAAAATCAATTTCTCAGCTCCAAAAATTCCCCATCATTTCTTTTACTTGTCATAATAATTTGGGTGTTCCCGCCTGCAGCGGTCGCTACGTTCCAGGTTCCGCTATCGCTCCAGCCGCTTCCCTCGCTACGTTTCACTTCGCTCAGTCCAGTGGCCGGCTACGCCGCCTTTCACATCGCTAACACAAAAACCATGATTCTGTTGGAAGTAATTAAATAAGTTGTAATTTATTTAATCAAAAATTTTATTTCCAAATTAATTCTATTATTTTCAAATCTTATTTAGAAAGCGGTTAAAAGGGTATTTTTTAAAATATAAACAAATTTTACCCCTTTAACTTGCAAATATCTAAGCTTTCTCATAAAATAAATATTAAAGGTAATAGTATGAAATATTTCAAAAGAGAATCTTATCTGCAAAAAATCCGCGGTTTTTATAATGACACAGAAATTATAAAAGTAATCACAGGAGTTCGCCGCTGCGGAAAATCAAGTCTTATGCAAACAATTGCTCAGGAACTTAGGGACAAAGGTGTTTCTGAAGAAAATATTATCTATTTTGATTTGGATAAGCGAGGTTACAGAAACATAAAAACTTCAGATCAACTTGAAAAAATCATTGAAGATGATGCAATTGCAAAAGGACTGAAATACCTTTTTATAGATGAAGTTCAAAATGTTACAGGTTTTGAAGAAGTTTTGAACGGTTTTCGTGATGAAGGCGATTTTTCTATTTTTATTACAGGTTCTAATTCGTATCTTTTGAGCGGAGAATTTATAACAAAACTTACAGGCCGTTACATAGAATTTGAAATGTTCCCTTTGAATTTCCAAGAATACCTTGGAATGAAAGATTTTCTTAAAAAGCCTATTGATTCTAATCTTGTTCAGGAATTTGATAATTACCTTTTAGAAGGCGGATTTCCAAAGGCTGTTCAATATGATTCAATTCAGGATAAAAAAACTTACATCACAAGCGTAATTACAGAAATTTTTGAAAAGGACATAAAACGCCGTGTTAAAATCAGGAATGTTTCAGCATTCCAGAAAGTTCAGCAGTATTTGATAAATAATTTTGGAGCAACAACAAGCCTTCAAAATATTCTGGATGAACTAGAAAAAAACGGTACAAAAATCAAACGGGAAACGCTTAATTCATATATAAAAATTTTATGTGATGCAAAAATTTTGTATGAATGTAATCGTTTTGATTTAAAATCAAAAAAATCCATTGCCGGTGAAAAAAAATATTATCTTTCCGATTTGGGATTTTATTACGCCACAAACACCGACAATAGAATAAACTACGGTCCTGTAATGGAAAATGTTGCTTTTATTTATGCCCGCTCAAATGATTATTCTGTAAGCATAGGCCGCATTGGAAAACTTGAATGTGATTTTATTCTTCGGAAAGATTTGGAGTACAGTTATCTGCAGATTTGCATGACAATTATGTCCAGTAAAGAAACAGAAGAACGAGAATACAGACCTCTGGAATCAATAAAAGACAATTATCCAAAATATGTTATTACAAGAAGTGATCCTGTTCAGCACAGAAACGGAATAATACACAAAAATATGCCAGACCTTATGCGGAATGGAGAATTGTTTTAGTTATAAAAAGCAGTAAAAACAAAAAAAAAGACTTCCCAGTGCTGAGAAGTCTTAAGCGGCTGCTGCAGGTTTTGAACCTGCGACACATGGATTAACAGTCCATTGCTCTACCAGCTGAGCTAAGCAACCATTGTTCGTTAGAACGTGATATTAATATACAATAAAGCGAAAACTTTGTCAACACTTTATTGTATATTTTTTTATTTTTTTTGCATTTTTTTTATTTCTGCAAAATAAATTCTACACGACGGTTTTTCCAGTTGTTATCTTTATCTTTTGGATTTACAACCGGTTTTGTTCCACCAAGTCCATTTGTTGAAAGTGAAGAAGCACTTACACCACGTTTAATCAGATATTCTTTGATTGCATCAGCACGTTCTTTTGAAAGTGGAGTAAGAGCACGTCCCCATTCACGTGGATTATCAATATTTTCTTCATCTGGATTATCAGTGAGTTTATTTGCGTGACCTTCAATTGTAACTTTGTAATCTTTAAATTTCTTGAGAATATCAGCAATCCTGTTCAAAATAGAAAGGTTCTTTTCAACCTGTTCTTTTGTAAGTTTGCTTGTAACATTCTGGAAATTAGAAGAATCTGATTCAAAGATAATAGAAGGAACTGCCATCTTCAAAACATTTCCATCGCGGATAACAAGAACATCAACAGGAATAACGCCTTCATAAGTTGAACTCATTCCAAGACTATCATTAACAGTAAAGATGAAAGGATAATCCATTGCAGACTGAACTCTTTCAGCATTTCCATTAGCGTCTTTTTGAATATTACTTAAACCATCCCAAATAATTTTCTCAGTAATTTTAGATTTACCAGCAACTTTCCAGAAATCCTTACCTTTTGGATCTTTGATTGTAAATGACCAGTTTTTGATAGAAGCTTTTGTATTTCCAGTCAGTTTGATATACAAATCATCATCTACACCATCATTGTCTGGACTAAAGAATTCAGGATAAGTCTGAACTTTGAGAACTGGTGGAATTGCTGTACAGAGGAATGGAGAAGAAACTGCGTTCACAGAATTTCCATTCTTATAAACAATATTTAAAGTTCCTGTGAAAGTACCTTCACAAACATTTCCATCTTTATCCACACCATTCCAAGTTATATTTGCAGGAAGGTTTGGACTATCAACCTGAGAAAGTGCAAAAACACTTGTTCCATCTTCTTTTCTTACATCAAAATTCCATGAAAGAATACTGTCGCCAACAGTTGTTGTAATTTCAAATTTCTGAACATCAAGGAAATTATCAGCATTTGGAGAAATTCCATCATATTCAGCTGTGATGTAACCTTTTGTTTCACGGTTATCAAGTGTTATTCCTTTCAATTCTGTCTGGAAACTGTTACCTGCATCATCAGTAGAATAAATCACAAGGTTATATTTTCCATCAGGACTCATATTTCCAGACTCATCTGAACCATCCCAGACAATATTCTCTTTGATACCATTCCATGTATAACTTCTGATAGTTCTGTCTTTTTCATCACGAACATCAGCAGTCCAAAGTTTTTCTGATGAACATTCTTTGATTGCAACAGGAATGTTCTTCTGGCTACCGTTTCCATTTGGAGAGAAATCCGACCATGGAATTTCAGCTGTTAGAACTGGGGATTTTGTATCCAAAATGAAATTTTGAGTAGAAGCTGAAGCTGTAGAACCGTTTGCAACTACAATTGAAAGAGAAGCATTATATTCGCCGTCATTGCAAAGGATTTTTTCACTGTCTTTTCCATCCCACACAAATTTTACAGGAAGTTTATTATCATCTTTTACAGTATAAACTGCATTTCCAGAATTATCTTTTACTGTAAATTCATAAGAAACTACATCTTTTGTAGCTGTAACTGGAGTAAATGTGATTGTATCTTTGATTTTATTTGCATTTGGAGAAAATGCGGAATCAGAAACAGCAAGCAGAAGCTGAGCTTCAGTTGTATCAAATGCAACAAGGCTTGAAAGTTCACCGCCACCGGCATTTCCTGCAAGGTCAGTTCCAAAAATCATGAAAGTATACTGCCCTTTCTGTGCAATCTCACCTTGATCAGAAATACCGTTCCAAACTATTGTCTGTGGAGGATACTGTCCAAAATCATATTCTTTTACAATTACAGATTTATCTGCGGAACGAATTTCTCCTTTCCAAGAAAGTACAGGAGCACCAGCAGAAGGCGCAATCATGATATCAAATTTTACAGAATCCTTTGCTCCAGCACCAAAAACTTTTTCAGATGCAGCAATCTGTGCAGAAGGTTTTTCTGTATCAAGCACAAGTACAGGAGATGAAATAGTTGCAGGAACGTAACCGTTAAGATATTTTGCAGAAACAAAAGCCTGATATTCGCCATCTTTCAAAAGATTCTGATTATCATCCAAACCGTCAAAAATGATTTTTGAAGGAGGAACTTCGCCAAAATTACTCTGATTATAACTTCTGACAACTTTTCCGTCTTTATCTTCTATATTAACTGCCCATTCAATAAGACGATTTCCTGTTTTCACTTCCGGAACTGGAATTGTCAGATTAAATGTTACAGTAGAAATTTTGCTTTCTGTTCGAGGAGAAAAATATCTTGAACCTTCCACAAATATATTTGTAGCTGGCTTTTCAGCAGAATAAATAATGTTTGTAATTGTTGACTGAGGAGCTTTATTTCCAGCTTTATCTGTCGCAGTGATTTCGTAAGAATAAACACCATCCATAACCTGAGTTTCGTCATCATTTGTTCCGCGCCAACTGAATTCTGCAGGTTCGGCATTTACCCATTTAAGAGTTTTTACAATTTCACCATCAGTATTTTTGATTGTTCCAATCCATTCATCTTCCACAGAACCAGTCTGTTTAATTTTGAATGCAGATTTTGAACCTTCACCAAATATTTTATCTTTTGGTTGTGCAAGTTCAATCTCAGGCGCAAGAGTATCAACAATCACTTCATATTCCTTTGTTTTGCCCTGATTTCCGTTATCATCAGTTGCAGTAATATAGTAGAAATATTTTCCATCAGGAGCTGTTTCACCATTGTTCATTGCACCATTCCAAATCACTTCTTTTGGAATTTCTACACCTTTTTTTGGAGTTATAATCTGCTTGAAAAAAGATTTAAATCCAATTTTTTGTGGCAATGCAACTTTATTTTCGATTGTGCGCACAACATTTTTGTTTTCATCCAGAATCACAAGGCTCCAGCCCTGAACATAACGTTTATCACTGATATTTAATGGAATTACAAGTTCATCCTGAATTCCGTCGTTATTTGGAGAAATATATTTTGGCTCACCAAATACCATTGATGAAACAGCAGCAAGCAGCGAACAAGCCAAAATTGATTTTTTTATAATATTTTTTTTCATCACCAGACCTCTCTAAACTGTTATTCTTCATCAAATATAATTGTAATCTGCGGAGGAGTTGTATCTTTCATTCCCAAATCTATATCAACACCAGCAGAAATTGCGTTCACATTTTCATACATATTTTTATATGCAGCAGAAACTCTCATTTCACTTTCGCTCCAATCACGGCTTGCTAGATATTCATTATTTTTAACATCGAATGAGAATTTGAAGAAAAGAGCAACAGAAGGAATAAGATTATTATGACCATTTGCCAGCTCACGAACATTAATTTTTTCGCCAACTGAAAGCGTAAGCATTTGTTTTAAAGTAAACTGAAGATTCATATCAACAATGAAATTCTGAAATGCTGGAATTGTAAAGTCAAGGGCAGCACCTAAATCCATCAAATCATTTTTGAAAAGAGAAGCTGCTGCTCCAATTTTGATTGTTGCAATCGAAGGGAAAGGTGAAACGCTGTGTTCATTATCAAGACCGAATTTTTTACAAGTTTCATAATTCTTTCCAAGATTTAAAAGTGAAACTCCATATCTGAAATCCTGCATGAATCCAAGTTTACCGATATCATAAACAAAACCGCAGTTAAATCCAAGCGACCAGTCTGTTCCATATTTCCATGCAACACCACCATTCACACTGATTCCAATATTCAATTTATCTGTAATTTCTTTCGAAAGACCAGCTTTTACATTTATAGAATTACCAAGATACATTTCATCATTGAACGGAATAAAAGTTCCATTTAAATATCCGGAAAAAACAAAAAGTTTATTTGGAATCATAATAGCTGTTTGAAAAGCTGAGCCAATCTGACTTTCATTCTGATCATTTGAATCAAACAAAAAAGTATATCCAGCATTTAAATTTACACGCTGATTTTCCGCAGTGAGAGCTGGATTTACTAAGATAGATTCTGCTCCAGAAGAATTAGAAATGCTCCCAGCTGTAAACAGATTTCCCGAAAGACCTGCAGGACTTGATAAAAGACACATATCTTCAGCTCCAACAGGAGGATTATAAGCAAAAATACCTGCAGACAATACTGCAAAACATATCATACCAGTTAAAAGTTTTTTCATATTTACCTCGTAACTTATAACATTTTTTTATTATTATATAATAAATTACTGAGTTTTTCTATAAAAAAAGCAAAAAACTGATATGCGGATTAAAATCTTGCATAAAATCTAGTAAAATCATGTAAAATCAAGGACTGTCCCTTATTTATCTTTTTATCTTTTTGCCTGCATTTTATTGCTTATGTGAGTGCCGACAACTTGAATAATTTCTACGAGAATCAAAATGATGGCAACTGAACCAAGCATATATTCAACACGATAACGCTGATATCCATAACGGATTGCGACATCTCCAAGTCCGCCGCCACCAACTGTTCCTGCCATAGCTGAATATCCAATCAAGTTTATGACTGTCAAAGTAATTCCATTCACAATTGAAGGCATGGCTTCTGGAATAAGCACTTTGAAAATAATCTGCATATTTGTAGACCCCATTGCCCTTGCAGCCTGAATCACACCAGGATCCACTTCTTTGAGACTTGATTCTATTACTCTTGCAACAAAAGGGGCTGCAGCAATTGTAAGCGGTACTATCGAAGCTTTTGTTCCGATTGCTGTGCGCACGACAAACCTAGTAAATGGAAACAGAAGAATAACAAGAATTACAAATGGAATTGCGCGCAGAATGTTTATTATAATAGAAAGAACTTGATTAACTGCTTTTTGTGGATGCAAACCATTTGCCGGATCACTTGTGCAAAGGTAAACTCCAAGCGGAAAACCGATAATCAAACTGAACAAAGTTGAAAACAAAACCATAACAAAAGTTTGCCAGGTTGCTGTTCCTATAACGCTCAAATATTTTATCAATGCCTGATTCATTTTATTCACCTGCCTTTTTTACTATGATTTGCTTTTCCTTCAGATAATCCAGAGCTTCCTTGATTTGACTACCGCCAAAATCTACAATCATTTTGCCAACTGTCGTATCTGTAAGTTTTTGAACACCAGCAGCCCTGATGTTAAATTCAACATCAAATTTTTTGGCAATTGTACTTAAAACAGGTTCTCCTTGCTGATTTGAAGGAAAACTTAATTCATATTCGCCGCCTTCCTGCGACCAGCGAATCATTTCAGGATCTTTTTCAGATGTCAAAGTGAAAGAAACGTTTGCGTCATCTTTTTTTGAAATCTGATTTTGTGAAACTGAAGCAATATGCGAAATAAAATCTCTTGTAACTTCATTTTTTGGATTAATGAAAATGTCTGAAACGCTTCCTTGCTCCACAACTTTTCCATCGCTGATAACTGCAACTTTACTGCAGGCATCGCGCACAACTTCCATCTGATGAGTAATCATCACAACTGTAAGATTCATCCGCGATTGAATTTTTCGAATAAGATTCAAAATGGACGATGTTGTCTGCGGGTCTAAGGCGGAAGTTGCTTCGTCACAAAAAAGGATATCTGGATTGTTTGCAAGGGCACGGGCAATCGCAATTCTCTGTTTTTGACCGCCTGACAAAGTACTGATTCTGGCATTTTTTCTGTCTGAAAGTTCAACTATTTCCAAAAGTTCATCTACACGCTTATTGATTTTTTCTTTTGGAACACCGCAAATTTCCATTGGATATGCAATGTTTTCGCCAGCCGAACGGGAAGAAAAAAGATTGAAATTTTGAAAAATCATACCAATTCTTCTTCGTTTTAAAACAAGTTCGTTTTCTGGTAGATTATCTACACGCTGACCATCATAATAAACTTCACCTGAATCAGGTTTTTCCATCATACTGATAAGGCGAACCAGCGAAGATTTTCCAGCTCCACTTTTTCCGATAATTCCAAAAATTGTATTTGAAGGGATTTCAAGAGAAATGTCATTTACGGCTGTAACTTTTGACAAACCGTCTGCACTTGTGTAAGTTTTTACAAGATTTTTAAGTTCTATCTGCATAAATGCATTATAACAGATTCGTTTCAAAATGTCATCTTTCTTGTCATTGTTCTATTTTGATTTCAGAATAAATGAATTTCAATCCGAATCTGTTATTTTTTTGTATAAAACTGATTTTACTTTGCTGCGTTAATCACATTCCAGAATGCTTTCGTTGTTTTGAAGTTATTAAAAATTAAAGGATATTTCGTTTCTTTATAAATCCATGAAGTACTGTTATTTATCCCCCAAAGAGTTACACATTCAATGTGATTTCCTTCATATTCTGTACATGTTTTTCCATATTTTTTAAGCATTTTAAAGTATTCACCATACAAATCTGCTGACTCACTTTCGTTACCTTTATTTATATCAAATTCTGTTACATGAATATTAATGCCTTTTTGCAAGTAAGTTTTTATTGCATTTTCATAACCTTGAACTCCAGGCCAATTAAAACTTACGTGTGACTGCATTCCCATTGCATCAATTCTAGGTTTTACAGCCTTTCCGTTGATAGTTTTTGCTTCTCCATTTAATACTGCGTCAATGAGTTTGCAGATTCCTTCTGTTTTATTACCCATATATTCATTGTAATCATTGTAGCAGAGTTTTACATCTGAAGGAGCGTAAGCATTTGCATAGCGGAATGCGTCTACGATAAATTCTTCACTTCCGTATACCTGATACCATCTTGAACCTGAATCACTTGGCTGTTTGTCTTTTGTATTTGCAGTTGAACCTCTTACCCAAGTTGAATCATTTGCATCATCAGCTACTGCTTCGTTTACTACATCCCAAGCCCAAATGATATGTTTTCCATCGTTATTTTCTTTTTCCCATTGTGCTACATGTTCCAATACAGTTTTTATATACCATTCTTGTCTTGCTGACATTTCTTCTTTTGAAACAAGGTTTGTAATTTTATCTCCACTTGTCGTTGCTTTATAATCTTTTGCAAAGAAATTTTCTGGAGTCTGTGAATGCCATACGAGTACATGACCTCTCATCTGAAGACCATGTTTTTTACACTGAGAAAGACATTTGTCTACTGTATCGAAATTTAACGTAGCTGGAACTTTTATATTTTGTCCGTTGGAAGCTTTAAAATCTACCATAGTTTTTCCACTTCCGCTCCACATATATCCAAAAAAACTGTCTGGTTTGAATTCGTTTCCCATTGTGATTGTATTTCCATGTTTTTTTAAACCTTCACAAACATCATCTTTTACAAGTTCCTTTACATCATTCCATGAATCATATTCACATGCCAATCCAACATATTCAAAATAGTCTTTGTATGTTTTATAAAGAGATGGAACTGAAGAATCCAGCCAGTTGTTTTCATTTGTTGAAGCTGTTTCATGTATAGTAATAATATATTTTACATTTTTTATTTCGATTTTGACTTTGCTTGTGTCAATATTATTACTTGAAAGATAGAGAACTTTATCTTCGCCAATTGTGATGTTTTTGTTTGAACCGTCTAACTCATTTGTAGTTTTGAATTCTGTAAAATCTGTAGTTCCTGCTGCAAATGTTTTTTTTGCAATAATAGGATATCCATCTTGATTAATCTGCCAAAGGAGGGTAATTTCTTTTCGAGTGTTGTTGACAACTTTCATATCACAAGAAAAATCAATTGTGACAGTTTTATTTGCATAATCTCTTAAACTATAAGCAGTAAAATACCAACTTGATTCTGGAGATGTAATATTTTTATCATCTCCTTGAATTACAGTAGTATTTGAATTTTGTGTGGAATTCTGATTATCATTCTGATTTTGATTATCATTATTTGAATTGGAATCCTGATTATTGTTTTGATTATCGTTCTGATTTTGATTATCCTGGTCAGGATTCTGATTTTTATTATCTTCTTGATTCTGATTAGAATTCTGAGTTGTATCTTGGGATGTATTATTACCAGTGGCAATATCACATGAAATGAAAGCAAAACCTAACAATAGAAGAATTGCCGTAACTTTAAAAAAAGAATTCATAAAAATAGAAAGTTTTTTCATTTTATACCTCAAAATGTGTAAAATAAACATATAATATAGTAATTTGTGTTAAATCATTTAAAATTATAAAGGAAAAAATCAAAAAAAATATAGGGAAAATTACGGATTAAAATAAAAATATAAAAAAAACGCCTGCTGCAGAAAAAGCAACAGACGTCTTAAGTGAAATATTTTATTTCAAATCAGAATAGATTATACCAATCCCTGAGCAATCATTGCTTCTGCAACTTTTACGAAACCTGCAATGTTTGCGCCTGCCTGATAGTTAACATATTCACCGTCAACAAGACCAAATCTCTTAGCTGTGTTGAGACAGTTATCATGGATGTTACACATGATGCTGTCAAGTTTAGCGTCAACTTCTGCAGCAGACCAAGAAAGTCTTTCAGAGTTCTGTGACATTTCAAGACCAGATGTAGCAACACCACCAGCATTTGAAGCTTTTCCTGGAGCGTACATGATTTTTGCAGCCTGGAATTTAGCAACAGCAGCGTTATCAGAAGGCATGTTAGCACCTTCAGCAACAAGTTTTACACCGTTTTTCAAGAGCATGTCTGCATCAGCTTCAAGAAGTTCGTTTTGTGTAGCACATGGGAATGCACAATCACATTTTACTTCCCAAACTTTTTTGCCTTCAAAGTATTTTGCAGCTGGGAACTGTTTTGCATATTCAGAAATACGACCGCGTTTTACACATTTAAGTTCTTTAACCCAGTCAAGTTTTTCCTGTGTGATACCGTCAGCATCATAAATATATCCGTTTGAATCAGAAAGTGTAACAACTTTTGCACCAAGCTGGATAAGTTTTTCTGCAGCATACTGAGCAACGTTTCCAGAACCAGAAACAACACAAGTTTTTCCTTTGAAATCCTGTCCTTTTACTTTGAGCATTTCGCGGGCAAAGTAGATAAGACCGTAACCTGTTGCTTCTGTACGAATCAAAGAACCACCGAATGTAAGTCCTTTTCCTGTCAAAACTCCAGTGTATTCATCACGGATTCTCTTGTACTGTCCGAAAAGATATCCGATTTCACGTCCACCAACGTTTTTGTCACCAGCTGGAACGTCAACGTCAGCACCAATGTGGCGATACAATTCTGTCATGAATGACTGGCAGAAACGCATAACTTCTTTATCAGATTTTCCGTGTGGATCAAAGTCAGAACCACCTTTACCACCACCCATTGGAAGTGTTGTTAATGAATTTTTAAGAACCTGTTCGAATCCCAAAAATTTCAAAACAGAAAGGTTTACTTCTTTAGAAAAACGGAGTCCTCCTTTATAAGGACCAATAGCACTATTAAACTGAACACGGAAACCACGATTTACATGGTAATTTCCTGCATCATCCATCCAAGGAACACGGAACATAATTACACGTTCTGGTTCTACCATTCTTTCAAGAATAGCATTTGGTTCGAGCTGAGGCATCTGGTCTACAGCTGGTTCAAGAGTTGTAAGAACTTCTTCTACAGCCTGCAAAAATTCAGGTTCATTAGCGTTCTTTGTTTTTACTTCTTCCCATACACGGTTTACGTAAGCATTTTTCATTTGTTTTTGACTCCTCGGAAAACATATATAAATGAATATTTATGCAATCCCGAGGAATAAATATACCACATCATTGTTTCTCTGAAAAGTATTTTTTTTGAAAAAAATTACAAATTTTTAGTAAAACTAAAATATTTTCCCTTTACTTTTCACAAAATCAAGTTATATTATAAACTATGAAAAAACAATTCCTCTATCCTGCTCAAATTGCTGATATTTTAATCAAAAACATAAAAAATCCTGATTCTGTTTTTATTTTTCCTACAGATACTGTTTTAAATGGCTGGGCAGATTTTTTGATTATCAATAATGAAAAAACAAAAGTTCAGGCTCTTCCAATGGAAAGATTTATTGCATGGGACAAATTCAAATCTCATTATCTTCATGCAACAAAAGAAGGTTTTGATACAATTCCTTCTATATTAAAGAAGTTTTTTGTTCACGATTTAATTTTGAAAAATGCACAGGCTCCAGTTCAGGAACGTTTTCAGGTAATCATAAATCCAGAGGATGAATATGCTTCAAACGCATTTTCTTTTTCTACATGGATTTACAAAAATCTTTCTTCGTTGAATCTGCTTGAAAAACGATACAAACAAAATCCAGATTACCAAAAAGATGATGAAGATTTGGATTATGAAAAACTTTATTATCAATACAAAAATTTTCTTGAACAAAATCGACTTTATGAACCTTCTTGGATTGATGATATAGAATTCGACACCGAAGGAAAACATTTTTTTCTGTTTTATCCAGAAATAATAGAAGATTTTGGTGACTTTATTGAAATTTTTGAAAGATGTGATGATTTTAATGTATTTGAGTTTCCAAAAAATACACCAAATGTAAAAGCTTATTTTTACAAGGATTCCCGAACTGAATTGCGCCAGACAATTCTAAGGATTATTGAACTTGTACAAAATAAAAAAGCTGACTGGTCTGATATTGCATTAAGCATTCCAGACATTGATACATATCGACCGTATCTGGAACGTGAATTTGCTGTTTATAACATTCCTTATGTCATTAAATCTGGCATTTCGCTGACAAAAAACAGTGCTGCACGCATTTTTAGAGAAATTTCTGACTGTTATACTTCAAATTACAGTTTTGAAAAAGTACGTTCACTTTTGCTGGATGAATGTGTCCCGTGGCAGGAACAGCATAAAAAAAACAGGGAATCGCTTGTGCGAGTTGGAAATGAACTTCGTACAATTTGCAGTGTTGATGAAAAAAATATCTGGTTTGTTGCAATAAATCAAAAAAAACGTGATTTAGAAATGAGGATAAACTTTAAAAAATCCCAAGCACCTTTACCTACCGATGATATCGAAAAACTTCAAATTGAATTGAGTGAATATGAAGAAATCGGGAATTTTTTTGGAAAACTCAAACACTTTGTGGACGCTTTTTTTGACAGCGAAAATGATTTTTCTACGATTTTGACCTGCTGGCAGGCTTTTAAAAGTTATTTTCTGCAGGATGACAGTGAATTTTCGACTGAAGCAAACAACATTTTGGGACGGGCTGTCTGCGAGTTGAAAGAAATCATCGAGATAGAAAAAAAGTTTAAAAATTGCTCACTGACTGTCCAGAATCCGTTTTTATTTTTCATTTCTGAACTGGATGCCAAAAAATATACACCTCAGCAGACTGAAAAAACTGGCATAAATGTATTTCCATACAGACTTTCTGCAATGTGTTCTTTTAAATATCAGTTTGTTATTGACGCCTCGCAAAAAAATCTGGAAGTTCCTTACAAAAAACTAACCTTTTTAAATGCAACAAAACGAAATAAACTTCATCTGACTGATGATGATAAACTTTCTTGTGCCAGCGAAGTTTTCATCAAACTTTATGATAAAATTGTTCCTTTTTCTGGAACACAAAATGAAAATCCTTTGGAAGATAAAAATTCTGCAATAGAAAAAACATTTATCTCTTTTTCGTCAGCAGAAGATACTTTTTCTGGATTTGCAATTCCACATTTTTATCTTGAAAGCATTTCTCTTGATGAAAAAAATAGCGAATTTTTGAGTTTAAATGAAAAAGATTACATTTTGAACGAAAAAAAATTCCTTCTGTCACAAAATACTTCAAATCAGCAGGATGAACTTACAACAAATCATCTGATTCTGACGAAAAATCAGCAGGAACAGTTTAAAACCTGGGTTCACAAAAATGATTCAAATGCAGTCCAGAACAAAAACTTTGACGCACCTTACAAAATCAATGAAAAAATGATTGAAAAAATGCATTTTCTTCTTGTAGAAAACAGAAAAGGCACAGATATTCAAACATCCAAAACAATCACAACTGATAATGTAAAAATTTCTGCCCGCAGTGATTTAGAAAACTTTTTTCCATGTCCGCGAAAATGGATTTTAAAAACTGTCCTGAAACTAAAAGAAGATTCTCTGGATACAGATTTAATGCAGCCTTATGATATTGGAAACTTGAATCATAAAGTTCTGGAACTTTTTGTTTCATCTTTTACAGGGAAAAAACTTCCATTTTATGACGAAACATCAAAAACATTCAAAATTATTGATGATGAAAAAAACAAAATCAATCCGCCAGCAATAGATTTTTCTGTAGATTTAAAACCTTTCATTGAAAAGGCTATTATGTCTACTCAAAACATTAAGGACTGTCCCCTTGTTATGCAGTCTCTCAAGGCACAGACAAAAAAAATTGAAGAAAACCTGATTGGCTTTTTGCGGAAATTTCTGTTACCGTTTGGTGTAACGCCAAACTGCAAAAGAGGGTTTGAGAAGATGAATGGCGTTGGAAACTGCACGGTTTTTGCCTGCGAAAAAAGTTTTACAGCACAAAATATTGACAAAAAATCTTCTGCAGCGAATCTTTCAAATCAAAATTTGATACAATATTTTGGAAAGATTGACACTCTTTTGATTTCTCCTGAAAATGACTGGATTGTAATTGACTACAAAAACTCGAAAATTCCAGCTGTTCAGGATATTTTTGCAGACGAAAACGGCATATTAAAAGATTTCCAAATGCCAGTTTATTTCAAAGTTTTGAATGAACAATTACTGCATGAAATTGCGGCAGGAACATTTTATTCGATACAAACAGGAAACACAAACAGTGCCGTAGATATTTTTGCAACAAAAAAAACTGGCGACGAAAAAGATGCATTTTATGAACCATGCAAAATGTTCGAGCATTTCAAACCTACGATAGATTCTTTAAAAAATTATGCACAAACTTTTGAAAACATGGTAAATCCAAAATCATCTTTAAATCTTCCGTTATTTGATTCCAAAGATTTTAAAATTTATGATTTTTTGCCATACACTTCAAATGATAAATCAGATATTTTAAACGTAAATGTTTATGAAAACTGCACAAAATGTAATTTCAAAACAATCTGCAGAACGACATACACAATCGGAAAAAAAACTCTTTTGCAAAAAAATGAAAAAATGCAGAGCGAAGAGCAGACAAATTCTATGAGGTAAAATTATTATGGAAAAAAATAAATATAGTACAGCTTTTTTTAAACTTCTTGAAAAACAGCCTGATTCTGCTCAGATAAATGCAATCACTACGACGAAAAACGCTGTCATTGCGG
>CAMEET010000043.1 GCA_945915085.1 uncultured Treponema sp.
GAATGATGTTCGTGTTGATGTTATGCGTGCTGGTGGTCCTGGTGGTCAGTGTGTCAATACCACAGACTCTGCTGTACGACTTACCCACATCCCTACAGGTATTGTCGTAATCCAGCAGGATGAAAAATCTCAGATAAAAAATAAGGAAAAGGCTTTCCGTGTTTTACGTGCTCGTTTGTTTGATTTGGAAGAAAGTAAAAAACAGGCGGAGCGTGCTGCAGCTCGTTCCAGTATGGTAGGTTCTGGAGCCCGTTCTGAAAAAATCAGGACATATAATTTTCCTCAGGACAGAGTGACGGACCACAGAATTAACTATTCAGCTCATAATCTTCCTTCATTTATGATGGGTGAAATGGACGATATGCTGGACGCTTTGAATGTTTATGCAAAAGAAGAGCAACTTGCCGCTGATGTTACTTCTTTGGAGAGCAACGCTTAGAAGATGTTAAATGGATATAAAATCTTAGTTTATTGTACTTCAAGGATTCACGAAAGCAATTTTAATTATTTTATTTCCGCATTGAATGATGATTTGGTTCTTCATGGCTGGAGAATCATGATTTTTTCGACTTTAACTGATTTGTTTTTGAAAACAGATAATTCAAAAGGTGAAGCAAAAATTTTTGACCTTATCAATTATGAAATTGCTGATGCGGTTTTTGTTTCAAATGAAAATCTGTTAAATTATGATGTCAAAAACAATATTCTTCAGAAAGCAAAAGCTCACAATATCCCTGCATTTCTTTTTGGTGGAACTGACTCTAATTATTTTAATATTGGATTTAATCACAAACTTGGAATCCGCAAAATCACGAAGCATATTATCGAAGAGCATAATGTAACTGATTTGCATTTTTTGTGCGGCAGAAAAGATAGTGATATTTCAAACGAACGTCTTGAAGCTTTTAAAGAAGTGCTGGCAGAACATAAAATCACTTTTGATGATTCTATGGTAAGTTACGGTGATTTTTGGGATGATCCTGCAAAAAAAGCGGTGCAAAAACTTGTTGATGAAGGGCGTGTACCAGGTGCAATTATATGTGCGAATGATTCTATGGCGATTGCGGCTATTTCTGTTCTACGAAGAAATGGTTATAAATGTCCGCGTGATGTTCTTGTTACTGGTTTTGACGGCATTGAGTACATTTTTTATTCAAATCCCAAAATCACTTCTGCTATGTGCAGTTATCAGATGCTTGGAATTGAAGTTGCGAAATTCATTTTGCAGATTGATAGCCAGATTAAAGAAAATCCAAATCTTGAGCCGTTTTCAAAATTTATTGAACCGACTTTGATTCTTTCTGAATCCTGCGGCTGTGCTTCCAGTTCATCATCAAACATTTTTTCAAATCAATCTCTTGATTTTATCACAAATCTGGGAACTTTTTATAATCTTTTCCGAGATGAAGAATATATTTACAGTCAACTTTCTTTTTCTATTCAGGAATGTGCCAATCTTGATGAAGTTGCGCAAAAAATGCACGAAACTTTTAAAATTAATGTAAAATGTTTTCTGAAGGCGGAATGTATTTCTGATGAAAATTGTCCGAATGTCTCGCATACAAAATCTGTTTACGGCGATATGATGTACGTTCTTTTTGATTCGACTTCGCCTCAAAACGAAAAGAAGCTTTTTAGGACGAACGATTTGGTTTACAATATCGATGAACTTTTTGATATAAAAAAGCCTTTGATTTTTTCTCCGCTAAATCATATTGATTTGACGCTTGGTTATCTTGTTTTTTATTTTGATTTTTATCATAAAGAAAATTTTAACAGGGTTTCTCAGATTACGACATGGATTAGTAATGCAATTTTTGGTTTCAGGGTGTTAAAATATCAGCATTTTCTGCAAAATCGCATTGAAAGAATGTACAGTCTGGATGCCCTTTCTGGCCTTTACAATAGAACTGCTTTTTTGAAAATGTTTGAAGCCCTTGAAAAAAATGATAAGGCGGAAGTTCTTACTCTTGTGATGTGTGATTTGGATAATCTGAAAATGATTAATGACACTTACGGCCATGCGCACGGTGATATTGCAATAAAAACTGTTGCAAATGCTTTTTTGAGTTCATTTAGTCCAGAAGAATGTATCTGCTGCCGTTATGGCGGAGATGAAATTCTCGCTTTGTTCACAAAAGAAATAAATGACGAATATATAGAAGAAAAAATCAATAATTATATTGATGAATATAATATGAATTCCAACAATCCTTATAAAGTTTCTGCAAGTATCGGAATTTGTTCTTCTCATGACAAAAATTTTGAATCCATGCTTTCTTTTGCCGACGAATTGATGTATAAGAAAAAAATGGCAAAGAAAAACCGCAGAAAATGATTTTTTTTTGATTTTATATTGATTTGAGATACGAGAATTAAAAAATTGACAATTGAATTATGACACATAAATTCTAGAAACTAGATTATAAAAATCAAATTATAACGATTAAATTATGACGATTGAAGATTTTAAAAAAATTGCACTGAATGAATTAAAAAACTCGCCTTCGCCTTTGCTTGATGTAAATGTTTTGCTGGAACATTTTCTGGGCTTGAATAAAACACAGATTCTTTTGAATTATAAAAAAGAAATTTTGCCTGAACAGGAAGAATTTCTTTTGCAGGCTGTTCAAAAGCGAAAAACAGGACTTCCCATTGCTTATATCACAGGAAAAAAAGAATTTTTTGGGTATGAGTTTGATGTTTCTCCTGCAGTTTTGATTCCAAAACCTGATACGGAAATTCTTGTGGAGCGCGGGATTGAAATCATTCTCGAAAAAATGGAAAATCATCCTGATACGATTTTGACTGTCTGTGATATGTGTACTGGTTCGGGATGCATTGGAATTTCGGTTGCAAAAACGCTGATTGATGTGTACAAAATTGAACCTGCAGATCTTCCGAAATTTACGCTTGTGGATATTTCTCCTGCAGCTTTGGAAATTGCTATTCAGAATGTAAAAAAACTTGATGTTCCGTCTGACAAAGTGCGGTTTGTGCGTTCTAATCTGTTTGAGCAATTTTCAAATGACGGAGGATGGACTTTTGATGTCATTTTGACAAATCCTCCTTATGTTCCGCATGCGATGGTAGAGCAGCTTTTGCAGGATGGAAGAAGGGAACCGCGTCTTGCGCTTGACGGCGATGTCTGTGCGCAAAAAAAAGACGGTTTTATGCCAGGTGATTTTTCGCAAACTGATGACGGACTTGAAATTATCCGTTCGCTTTTGCCACAGTGTTATAATCATCTTTGCCCTGAAGGTGTCATTTTGATGGAAACTGGCGAATATAATGCTTTAAATGCTCAAAAGATTGCCAGTTCGCATCGTTTTAGAACGGTACTCCACAAAGATTTGGAAGGGCAGCTTCGAGTTGTGGAATGCCAGAAAGAAAGGTTTTGCAATCCTCTTTAAAATCACTTTTGCCAGCGAATGTGCAGCAACCTTTTTTCATGGATTTTTTTATCGATATTTTATGGAAGAATTTCGCATTTTGAAAAAAATACGCTGATTCCTTCTTTTGGAAATTTCTTTTTTAGGAATTCTACAATTGTTTTGATTTTTTTTGCTCCAGATAAATCTGTGTAGGCAAAAAGCAGAAAATTCATTTCAGGCCATGTTGTGTTTCCGAGTTTCTTTGAACTCAAGCCTTTTCCATTTACATTTTCAATGACTGTATACTGAATGTCAGAAATTTCCTGTTCCAAAAGTTCTATTACATCATCTTGAACTGACTGATTGCAGATGATTTCTGCACGATATTCACATTCCAGATATTCACATTCCTGCTGGTTGTCATGATTATTCTGTTTCATTTTTCCTCCAAAAGAGTCTGTTCGATTTTAATCATACGTTTAGTTTTTTTAAATGATTTCATTACAAGACTGTATAAAACTGGAATTACAAGAAGTGTAATGAACGTACTTGAAATAAGTCCGCCTACAACAGCGAGTGCAATTGGTTGAACCATTTCTGCCTGTCCGCCGGAAGCAAAACACATAGGAAGCATTCCAAGAATTGTTGTCAAAGTTGTCATCAAAACGGGGCGGAAACGGCTTTTTCCAGCTTGATAACACGCATCTTTGAGAGGAACTCCGCGTCCTACAAGCAGGTTTGTGTAGTCAACAAGAATAATTCCGTTGTTTACGACAATACCTACAAGCATGATGATTCCGACCATTGACATCAAAGAAATGGCCTGTCCGATAATTTTATAAAGGAAAACTACACCGATTACAAGGAACGGCATTGTTGCAAGGTTTATAAGAGGTGCCTTCCAGCTTTCGTAAGTTGCAGCCATTACACCAAAAACAAGAATTACTGCCATTGCAATGATTTTTAAATAAAGGCTCATTTGTTCCATTGTGTCGCCCCATGAACCTTCGTAAGTTACGCTTACAGAATCTGGAATGATGAAAGATGAATTTATGCCTTCTTTTATCTGTTCTTCGATTATGTTTGCATTTGTGTCTGTCAGAATGCTTGCCGTTACGTGAATAATTCTGGATTGATTTTCACGCTTGATAGAAACCGGTCCAAGTCCTTTTTTGAGGGATGCAAAATTTGCAACGCTGACCATTCCACTTGAACCGCGCACGTAAATTGATTCCAAATCATCGATTGTTTTTCTGTCTTCTGGGCGATAAGAAACTACAACATTGTAGTCTTCGCCGTTTGAGCGGTAAACGCAGGCGGTGGTTCCGTTGATTGCGTAGTTTATTTCTCTTGCAACTGTTGTAATATCAACCCCAAAATCATAAGCACGCTGACGGTCAATTACAACTTCAACTTGTGGAAGTCCTTTATCCATGCTGATGGAAGGTTCGCCACATTCTTCATTTGCACTTATAACTTCAGCGATTCTATCTGCTGTGTCTAAAGCTGCATCCATATCATTTGAACGCAAAACAATATCAATATCCGAACCGAACATCTGACTTCGCATACCGCCTCGGAAACTGAAAGTTACGCCTGGAAATTCATCAAAATGGGCGCGGAGTTTCTGTTCCATAACCTGCACTGAATCTATCTGATTTTCTGAATCCGGCAGAGAAATCTGAATAGAACCTCTGTTTGTAGAACTGTTTCTACCGCCTGAACCAATTGAAGTTGTTATGTTTTTTGCACCCTGAATTTCTGTATTAACATAATTTTCGAAGGCAAGCACAACTTTTTTTGTTTCTTCAAAAGTTGTTCCTACTGGTAAAGAGATGTTTAGTGTAACAGAATCTGACTGTCCTCCCGGCATCAAGTTGATTCTCATCGTAGGAATCATTGCAAATGCGATTACAAGAACGGCACACGCTGCAACAAGTGTTATCAGACGGTTGTTCAGACAAAGTTTTAGCAGTTTGGAATATCCGCTTGTAAACAGATTTATGATTTTCTGGAAAATGCTGTACAAAAATTTTAAAACAGGATTTCTGACAGGCTTTTCATTTCTGTTTGTAAGAGGCAAAAATTTTCCTGCAAGAACTGGAACAAGGAAAATAGCAACAAGTAGAGATGAAACAAGGGCGATTACGATTGTGAAAATAATTCCCTGAAACATCTGTCCCATCATTCCCAAATCTTCGATAAAGAACAAAAATGGCACAAAAACACAAATTGTTGTAAGGTTACCCGAAATGACGGACATAAGCATTTCTTGGCTTCCAAGAATTGCAGCAACTTTCGGTCTCGCTCCACGCTGTCTGTACGAATAAATGTTTTCTATCATAACGATAGACGCATCGACTACCATTCCAAGCCCAAGAATAAGTCCTGTCAATGTCATCATGTTTAAAGTGATTCCAAACATACTCATTGCAAAAAGAGTTACAATCATGGAAAGTGGAATTGAAATGCCGATTATAATCGTTGATTTAAAACTTTGAAGGAAAATCCACAAAATCACAATCGATAAGATTAAACCCTGCAGCAAAGATTCCACAAGAATATTGATTGTTTCGCGGATTGATTCTGTATCATCTGAAATGATTTCCAAAGTGATGTCAGAAGGCAGCGTTTCCTGCAGCTGGTCGATTTTTTTGTAAACGCTGTTTGCAACATTTACGGAATTTGAACCTGACTGTTTTGTGATGGAAACATAAACGCCTTTTTCTCCATTTATGTAACTTTCCTGTGAAGTTTGTGCATATCCTAAATAAGCTTTTCCTACATCGCGAAGTTTTACGTTGTAACCGTTCACTGTGGAAATAACTGTATCGTTGATTTCATCAATGCTTGTGAACTCGCCAGTTGTCCTTACGATGTAATTTTTTGTACCTTCCTGAACTTTTCCGCCTCCAAGTTCAAGATTTTGTTTTGAAAGTGCCGATGTAATTGTTGGAATTGTAAAACCGTAAGCCTGAAGTCTGCTTGAATCAAGTTCAATATTTACCTGAATTGTTCGTCCGCCCATTACATCAGCTTCTGCAACTCCATCAGCTTGTTCCAGAACATCAATAATCGAATTTTCAGCGATTTTTTTGAGGTCATCTGTAGAACGGTTTCCGCGAACAAGAATTCTCATAATCGGCATGCTGTCGCTTCCAAAACGCATAATTGAAGGTGAACTTGCTGCATCTGGTAAACTTCTTGTGACTCTTTCGAGTTTTTGTCTTATATCATCAACTGCAGCATCCAAATCTGTACCGTAATCAAAAGTAAGTTGAACAGAAGAAGAACCTTCGCTCGAAGTGGAAAAAATGCTTTGCAATCCATTTACGCTGGCAACTGCACTTTCTATAGGTTTTGTGATTGTTTTTTCTATTGATTCAGGGCCTGCATTTGAATAAGTTGTCATTATCTGCAAAACCGGGTTTTCTGTTTCCGGAAACAAAGCAATGGCAATTTTGCTGAAAGTAAAAATTCCCAAAAGTCCCAGAAGTGTAAAAATCATAAGCACAAGAATCGGGTGATCCATTGTTTTTCTTGAAAGACTCATATTTTTTCATCCTATAAAAAATTCTAAAAAAATTATAATAAATTATTTTCCAATATCACGCACTTTTGCACCTTCGTACAAAGTGAGCATTCCTTCTGTTACGACAGTTTCACCAAATTCAACGCCGCTTAAAATCTGATAATATCCGTCAACATTTTTTCCAAGTGTTACTTCGCGTTTTGAAACTGTATCATCATCTTTTACAACAAACAGATAATTTTTATCGGAATTCGAAACGATTGAATCCTGTCCGATGGCAAACGCACCTTTGTAAGCGGATGTAAAAAGTTTGACTTTTGCAAACATTCCGGCGTTTATGCGGCTGTCTTTTTTGTCAAAGTTTAAGATGATTTCTTTTGTGCGTGTTGATGAATCTACAACTGGTGATATTCTTACAACAGAAGCAGAAAAACTGACATCAGGATAAGCTTCAAGTTTGATTTCGGCTTTTTGTCCAACTGCAAGTTCGGCAACATAACGTTCAGGAATTTTTGCAGAAACCTGAAGATTTTCTATATCACCAATTTTTGTGATGACAGAACTTGCCTGAACTTTTTGACCTGGTTTTGCAGGTGCTGTCAAAATGCTTCCGCTGATGGGGCATGTAATCGGAGATTTTGCATAATAACTTCCTGGTTCTGAAG
Organism: uncultured Treponema sp.; assembly: GCA_945915085.1. Lineage (GTDB taxonomy): Bacteria > Spirochaetota > Spirochaetia > Treponematales > Treponemataceae > Treponema_D. Next base: position 7,572 of record CAMEET010000043.1, read on the forward strand.
GGTCTATATACCCGATGATGTCACCTTTTTTGACTGGAGAACCAAGTGAAACATTCATTTGAACAACTGTTCCGCCAATTGAAGGGAAAACTTCTATTGATGTTTGTGTCTGAATATCGCCGCTTGTCATGACATAATCTTGAAGGATTACTTCTTGAGCAACAACGGTGCGGACAGGAGTAACAGTTTGTGATTTTTTGTTTCCAAAACCTGCACGTCCGCCGGCAACAGGTGCACCACCGGGATTCCCTGCACTGCTAGTTGCCCCTTGTGCACCGCTAGGATTTTCCGCACCACTGGGATTCCCTGCACCGCCTTTTGCATTTCCACTGATAGCTCCATTTCCTGGCGAGCCACCGCCTCCATTAGCACCGCCAGTTCCATTTCCTGGCGCACCGCCACCCGGCATGGAATTTGTAGGCGGCATCATTCCCGGCATTCCAGAAGATTTGTTTTTTGAAGAACCAATCATTTTGACTGCAACAAAAGTCAGTATCAAAATAACTCCCACAATTACATGAGTTACGATAATTTTTTTAGTTTTCTGCATTTTTTTCCTCAATATATTTTTTTCTATTTTTCAAGTTTATTTTGATTCTTCATTCATCAGAGTTCCAAACGGAAGTCCAAGTGTATTTTCTAAAGATAAAACAGCATTTAAAAGAGTAATTTTCTGACTCATCAGTGAAATTTTTGCATTCATCAGGGAATCTGCTGCATTTTGAAGAGTGAGAAAATCTTTGGAACCATGATTATAGGCTGTTTGTGTCATATCATATTTTTTCTGCGCAAGTTCAACATTTTTTTCAAGTAATTCCAGCTGACTTTGCGCCTGCATGATTTTTTTTGAATTATTTTGAATCTGGATTTCAATCGTTGTTTTTTGATTTTCAAGCTGAAGTTTTAAATCTTCCAAAGATGATTTTTGATTTGCAACACTCAATCCTCCGCTTGACCATGGCAAAAATCCGTCAAGAGGAATGGAAACTCCAGCTGATAATGAAAATGAAAAATCAGAATCAATATTTTTCAAATCTTTTCCTGCTGAAAAACCAAGATTTGCACTTGGACCATAAGCCGAAAAACGCGTTGCCAGAAGCTGATTTTCTGCACTTTCAATCTGAAAATTCAGATTTTTAATAGAAGGAATTTCGTTTATATCAAAAGAAAGGGTAAAATCAAACGAAGAGAGAAAATCATCAAGGCTGCCGGACAATTCAATTTTTTCAGTCTGATCAAGTCCGAGCATTTGCTTGAAAGTTGACATATTATTTTCCATAGTAATCTGAGAAGCTTCGATGTTTGGAATCAAACTTTCATAACTGTATTGAGCAGAAAGTAAATCTAGTTCAGAAAGCTGACCTTTCTGGTATTTTTCGCGATTCAGATTGTAGCGTTGTTTTGCAGTTTCAAGATTTCTTTCCAGAAGTGAAAGATTTTCTTTTGCGTAAAGCATTTGATAAAAAGCATTTCGTACTTCCAGTTCCACAGATTTGACAGCCTGCTCATAAGAAATTTTTCCCATTTCGTAATTGATTTTTGCACTCTGAATGGAAGTGTAAACAGACGGAGAAAGACGAATGGAAACTGAACCTGAAGCACTTACAGAATTTTTATCAATATTTTCTCCAAGCGGCTGATTATAATTTACAGAAGCATTGATAGAAGGACTTACAGAATTCCATGAATATTTATTTTTGCGTTCAAGTGTTTTCAAAGAAATTTGATTTCTTTTGATAGAAATATTATTTTCCAAAGCAAGTGAAACTGCGTCATCTACAGTGATGATTTTTGTTTCATTCTGCTGAGCAAAACAAAATCCACAGAATAAAAAAAATGTGGAAACGAAAAGTGTCCGCTTGGCACGATTAAAACAAAACTTTGCAAAATTATAATTTTTTTTCATTCACTTCTCCTATAAAAACACCGTGTTAGCGGCGAGCCATGGATGGCGAGAATCCAAGTTTATGAAGTGCAACGCACGAAATAAACTTGAGTGATAAAAATTACACGGATGTAATTTTTATCATACTCCTGTAAAAACACCGCGTTAGCGTAATTTGACTTACTTGTATTGTAAGGGCTGGCAAAGCAAGAAGCCATCCAAAATAAAAAATCAATATTATTTCTATATAATAATTATACAAAAAAAATATAATAAATTTCAAAAAATTACTGTTATTTAATAGAAAAAATTGTTATAAATAAGAAAGAAGATGCTGTCGTTAACTTGGTGGTTTTATGGGAGGTGAAAATATGACAAACGGACTTGATTTACCAATGAACAAAACTCCTGATGAATTGCTTTCTGATTTTTTCAAGACGAATGATTCTTACGCGGAGTCTGACAGACAAAAAATCACTAAGGCTTGGAATTTACTCATTTCAAAAACGGAAAAAATTGTTCGCGCCTGTGGAAAACCGTATTATTTTCATCCTTTGAGAGTAGCTTACATTCTTGCAGCAAACAGACTTGATGCTGATACAATCGTAGCTGGAATTCTGCATCCTATTCATAAATTTGATGTTTCTCCTGAAATCATAAAACAGGAATTTGGCGAAAATGTATCAAAGATTTTGATTACAACGAACAAAATCATTACTCTTCCGATGAATTCCAAAACTCTTCACGAATCTGATGCTATCAGAAAAATGCTTTTTGCAATGTGTGATGATCCGAGAGTTATTTTGCTTACATTATCAGACAGATTGGACCGCATCAGAAACATTTCAAGTTTGGAAAAAGAGCAGCAACGTGCTTTGGCGGAAGCAGTAATCGAAATTTGGGCACCGCTTGCTGACCGTCTTGGAATGCAAAAAGAAAAAAACGAATTTGAAGATATGAGTTTGAAATACACTAATCCAAAAGTGTATAAACAGATAGAAGAAATTGTTTCGCAGTCACAGGAAGAAAGAGCAGCTTATCTTGAAAAGGCTGTTAACAGCATTTATAAATCGGCAGAAAAAATGGGAATTTCTGTGACAATCAAAAGCCGTGCAAAACATTTTTATTCGATTTATCAAAAAATGAGAAAACGCAATAAAGAGGCGAGTGAACTTTATGATTTGCTTGCTCTGCGAATTTTGTGCAATTCTCCGGCAGAATGTTACACTTTGGTAGGAATTGTTCACGGTTTATGGAAGCCGATGGATGGACGTTTCAAAGATTATATTGCTATGCCAAAATCAAACGGTTATCAGTCATTGCATACAACTGTGATTTGTGAAGGAAAACCGCTTGAAATTCAAATCCGCACTTATGAAATGCACAATATGGCGGAACATGGAATTGCATCGCACTGGCTTTACAAAAAGGGGACAAACCACGATTTAGTTGAAGCTGACAAACTTGATATTTTCAACAAACTCCAGCAGTTTAAAGAAAATTCTCTTACTGATGAAGCAACTTTCAATACTCTCAAAAATGAACTTTTGGGGGATGAAATTTACGTTTTTACGCCGAAAGGTGATGTACGAAAACTTCCTTCTGGTGCCACTGCAATTGATTTTGCTTATGCGATTCATTCGGCAATTGGTGAAAAAATAATTGCAGCAAAAGCGGACGGAAAAATTATTCCGCTTTCAAAACCTCTTGCAAACACGCAGATTATTGAAATTATCACAAATCCACAGGCGCACCCGACTGAAAATCAGCTTAAACTTGTAAAAACCTCGAAAGCTCACCAGAAAATTCATTCGTGGCTCATGACAAATGACCCGACTTTCAGCGAAAAAATCACGCTCCAAAAGGAAGCCGAAATTCTTGCCGCTCAAAGTCACAATGCTGAACAAAAAATTCCGCAGAAACGCCGTCCTAAATCAGGCAGAAAGGAAGATCAGCCGCAAATCGTCAAAAACCGCAACGTTCTCGTTCAAGGCGATAAAAATGTGCTTTACAATCTGGCACAGTGCTGTCATCCGCATTATCCCGACCTCATTGTAGGTTATGTGACCCGTTCAAAAGGTGTTACAATTCACAAAGCTGACTGCCTGATTTATCATCGCATCCCGAACAAAGGAGCAAGAGTTGTGGAAGTGCAATGGGATAAAGGAGATGAATAATATAGAATGAAAGTTCTTATAATCACTCCGCCTGTAATTCAATTAAACTCGCCGTACCCTTCCGGGGCTTATCTTTGTTCGTTTTTTAAAAATCAGAATGATGAATGTATATGGAAAGATTTGAACATCAGCCTTTTTTATAAAATTTTTTCTGCACGCGGGCTGGAAACTCTTTTTTCGCTGACTGAAAAAAAAGCTCTGGAAATGGCAGATTTGGCTGAAGCACAGAATGATAAAAACACGGCGTTTAATCTGAGGCGGTATGTTTGCACAAAACAGAATTGGATTGATTGGATTGATTTTATCACTGCAATTTTGTGCGGAAAAATGCGCGAAAAGGAACATGAATTTTTGTTTTCGCCGTTTGCGCCGCGCGGTTCCAGAATGGAAAATTTTCTTGCATCATTGGACCGAGAACCGACAGTCGACGATGTGCGTTTTTTGTGTTCCTATGCACTCGCAGATTTGGCAGATTACATCACCACAGTTTTTGATAAAGATTTTTCGCTAGTCAGATATGCGGAAAGTCTTTGCGTTGATGAACGTGATTTTATGCAGATTCAAAATCAACTGGAATCGCCTGTTTTGAAAGTTTTTTATGAACAGGTTCTGCAGGAAAATCTGGTTTTTGCTCAAAATGAAATCCCTGATATGATTTGCATTTCGGTTCCTTTTGCAGGAACTTTTTTGCCAGCCTTGTATACTGCATCTTTTATCAAAAAAAAATATCAGAACAAAATTTTTGTAGTGATGGGCGGCGGTTTTGTGAATACTCAGCTGCGTGAAACTGCGGAAACTGGTTTTTCAAAATTTATTGATGCTTTTTCGTTTGACAGGGGATATGGAAGTTATATTGAACTGAAAAAACATTTTGTAAAAATAAAAAATCATGAAATTTTTCGGCAGAATCGTGATTTGCTGCAAAATTGCGAACAACCTAATATTCAGGATTGCGCACAACTGAATAATGCGAATTGCACACAACTGAATAATCAAGATTTCGGACAGCCGAATACTGAAAATTGCGGACAGTTTTATAAACTTCAACTGTTTTATGAAAATAAAACAATTTTGCCGCTTTGGAAAGATACAAAAATCAGTCAGATTGAGAATGAATTGACGGCGGACATTATGCCGGATTATCAGGATATCGATTTTTCAATTTATCCGCGTGTTTGTGATGATTTAAATCCAATGCACAGAATTTGGAATGACGGTTCATGGATAAAAGCTTACCTAGCACACGGTTGCTACTGGCACAAATGTGCATTTTGCGACACTCAGCTTGACTACGTTTGCGGCTACAAAATTGTGCAGACAGAAAAACTTTTTTTAAAACTTCTGGAAACAGCTGATTTGAAAAAAGTGTATGGCATTCATTTTGTGGACGAAGCGTTGCCGCCGAAAGCATTGAAAAAGTTTGCTCTTTTGAATGTTCAAAATGGAAAAAAACTGTATTTTTGGGGAAATGTCCGGTTTGAAAAAACATTCACAAAAGATTTTGCAGCATTTTTGAGTTATTGTGGATTTGGTGGAGCGTCTGCAGGGCTGGAAGTTGCAACTGAAAACGGTCTTAAAACAATCAACAAGGGAACAGACATTTCTTCGATTATTTCAGCGTGTGCGGCTTTCAAAGAAGCTGGAATTCTGGTTCATGCATATATGATTTATGGATTTTGGAACGATACGCCACAATCAATTATCAATTCAATGGAAACGCTTCGGCAGTTTTTTGAAGCAGGACTTTTGGACAGTGCATTCTGGCACAAATTTGTGCTGACAAAAAACTCACAGGTTTTCTATGAATGGCAGAACGGACTTCACAAAGATTTGATTCCAATTCAAAATCAAAATAAAAAATCCATTTTTGCTGACATGAATATGCATTTTAAAGGCGAACAGAATTTTGATAAATATTCAATTCCGCTCGAAAATGCTTTGAATTCGTGGATGCACGGCAGAAATCTGCAGACAAAAGTGCAGAAATGGTTCGATTTCCAAGTTCCGTCGCCAACAATTCCCAAAAATTTTGTGGAAACTCAGATTCAACATTATTTGGACAAAAATGAACAGCTGAAAGTCAAAGATGATGACAAAGATATTTTCTGGTTGGGCTCCAAACCAGCTGCAAATCTTCATAAATCAACTTTGACAATCAGATGGTTTTATCTGCAGGAAGATTTTCAGGAAACATTCAGACTTCAGGATTTTGAAAATCATAAAAATTTTGATTTCCAAGCAGATTTTCTTGCGCTGTTCGATTTGCTTTCGCCATGCGCCGAAACGGATATCCACGAAAATGCCGTAAGAAAAATCAAAACTTCCGCACCGCTGCAAAAAATATTCACAAAACTCCACCAGAAAGGTTTAGTTATTTTTTAAAGATTTTCTGACTTGAAGTTTGAACGGTATCATAAAAGTGCAGTTTAAAAACACTGATATATAGGTGAACTATGACACAATACATAAAAGAATTCAGAGAACAGGCAATTCTTTTGTCCGATGAAGTTGTACGAATCGAGGTTGTCCCCTGTTTTTAAAACAAACAGATTTGTTCGTGCCTAACGGCACTCTCTGAAAAAAAAAGAAAAATAGGGACAGACCTTGATTTTCTTCTTGCTGATTTCCGAAATTGCGTTTAGACTATGTTGAATGTGAATTTGTGTGAGGTTTTAATAGAACGAAGTTTGGAATGTTTATACAAAGAAAGAAAAAAGACTGGAAAATTTTGAATTAGAGGAGAACAGGAAAATCTTTTGGATGATGAGTTTCATTTGTGGATTATGGTGTTTTTTATGATTATGTAAAGATTCCTTCTGATGATGAGATTTATGCGCAGATTGCTTTTCAGGAGCAGTTTTTTATGGTGTTTTAGTAAAATAGATGGAATGTATAAGATGAGGCGTGTTCACTTCAAGGTCTGTCCCTGGTTTGTGCAAACTGAATTAATGGTGGTGTTCAAAATTTATGTATGAGCTTCCGCCAGTTGACTGTGGGAGGTGCAGGGTTTTAAACTGCACAGCGTACCGAGGCTTGAACAGGCACACGAAGTGTGAGTTGAAAACGATGTCACGTGCTATTTGTATTTCATGGAAAAAAGGGGACAGACCTTGTTTTTACAAGTTTGTTCGCACGTCCTTTCGCACGAGCATGCACGTGGCATCATTTTCAACCGAGCGTTAGCGAGCTGTGAAAGGCGACTAACTGTCTGAATTTTGCTATAATAATAGATAGAAAGAAATCTTGTTTTACAAATTGATTTTGATGTGGTATTATGACTGAACAAATGGAAGATATTATTCAAATGGCTAAAATTGCGCCATTTGAATAAACTTCGAGTTTCTTGCGAAACTTCTTTATTTAACTGTCCGCTTGGCGCGGACGAATCATAAACTTTCGAAAGTTGATACTTTCTTCAAGTTTATGATTTTAAGGAAGTATTATTCAAATGGCTAATATTGCGCCATTTGAATAAACTTCGAGTTTCTTGCGAAACTCTTTTATTTTACTGTCCGCTTGGCGCGGACGAATCACAAACTTTCGAAAGTTCAAACTTTCTTCAAGTTTATGATTTTGAGGAACTTTAAAATTCAGTTTGTTGAACAAAATATAGTTGAGGGAAGAAATGTTACCAACAAGAAAAGAAGCGATTGAATTAATAAAAGATGGTCTTTTATCAAATCCCGGACCTTGGGGGAAACATTGTCTTACTGCAGCTCATTGTGCAGAACGAATTGCATCAAAATGTGGTGATATGGATTCTGAAAAGGCATATATTCTGGGGTTGTTGCATGATATAGGACGAAAATTTGGAACGAGGCATCTTGGACATGTGTCTGATGGATTTACCTATATGAACAGTCTAGGATATGATGAGGTGGCTAAAATATGTTTGACTCATTCTTTTAATAATCATTCGATAGATGAATATATTGGCAGATTTGATGTGACAGATGATGAATTGGTTTTAATCAAAACAGAATTGGCAAAGGTTTCTTTTGATGATTATGATCGATTGATTCAATTATGTGATAGTCTTGCTGGTGAGGATGGTGTTCTTGATATTGAAGATAGAATGGGCGATGTGAAGAAAAGATATGGTTTATATCCACAGGTAAAATGGGATTTGAATATTGATTTAATGCATTATTTCGAAAAGAAAATGAAAGAAAACATTTATACTGTATGTGAGAAGGATTCTTTCGTTCCTGGTGATTTTTAGTGGATAATTCAAGGTCTGTCCCTGTCACGTGCGAAAAAATTACACTCCAATGTGGATTCAGTTTGCACGTGCCTCGAGTTTTTTTAACGCTTCGCTAAAACTCGTGAAAAATCGGGTCAGAAGCAAGGTCTGTTCCTGGTTTTATTTGTGATGGAACACCCGACCCGCAAGGAGCTTTGCGAGTGGAAAGGCACGCCTAAATAAAAAGCCCAAATAAAAAACTTTACGGTTGTCAGAAAAATTTATATAATGGGCAAAAATCCAGATTTACCTAGGCTCGTGGTCTTATGAACATTAAGGAACAGTTTAACCTTATTGCAAGGGAATACGACGAAAACCGTAGAAAGTTTATTCCCTGTTTTAACGACTATTATGTTTCGGCAACGGATTTTGTGGCAAAGTCGTTGGAAAAAGAGCATGAGCAGAAAAAAAATCTTTTCAAGATGATATACGATTCACTTTCTGAAGGCGGAAATTTTGTAAATTATGACCAGTTTTGCACAGAAAGTGAACTTGCAGATAAAAAAACGAATCCTATTGTATAGAGCAGATTAAATCCTCAGGGATTTCCCAAAAAGAGTACGACCGGTGGCTTGAGCGCAAAAAACTTAACCGGAAATGTTCTGTGGCACAGGAAAGTGCATAGCTTTATCCCAAAAAGTTCGAAAAGCCGCTGTATCGTTTTTTTTAAAGTTAAAAAGTGGAAAAAACACGCTGTTACTGCAATTCCTGAACAGTTCGATGTTGAAACACTGCCTTTGAAAGATATTGTAAAAAAAATGATTTAGGCAGAACTTGTTCATCTTATAATTATCGCCTCAGTTCTTGTTCCGATTTTTTTTACAGGCAAGACAGGTTTTTTAAATTCGCATAATTTCTTTGCCTCTGCCACAGATAAAAAAGGTGCTGTTTTAAATCGAAAATTAAGGGCTTAGCCGGGCGTTTCCCTCCATTCAGTCCGCACAAGGGGCTCCCTTCATTCCGGGTCGCTATGTCCGCCCTTCGCTGCCGCTCATTCCTACGCTGTGCTTCGGAACGCCTTCGGCGGGGCTCCCAGCGCTAACGCTTTTATACCCACCAGTCTTCCACTTTAAGCATGCTGTTTTTAACAAGAGGAGCAAAATCTGCGATGTTGTGAGTAATTAAAATCATGTTGTTGGCAATGGCAGTTGCCGCAATCTGACTGTTGCAGTATGGAACAGGAGTTCCGTCTTTTTCGCATCTGGCCTGAAGTTCACCGCAGATTTGGGAAGCAAAACTGTCATAGGGGAGAATTTCGTAGGATTCTTTTAAATTCTGAATGTATTCGCCAAGGTGGTTTTTCTTTTTTCCCTCCGGCATTCTCTCATATCTGTAAACAGCTTCTTCCTAAACTGTTGAACAGATTGAGCAAAGTTCCTCGTGTTTTGAAACATTTTCCAAAAGTTTTTGATTTGGGGAAAGTTTTGTAAACTCTGAAATTATGTTTGTATCAAGTAAATAGATAGGTTTCATACTTAGCTCCAAAGTGAGTCGATTTTTTTCATATATTTGGCATCAGTATATTCTTTTGGCATATCATCCAAAAATCCCTTGTCATCTAGCACATCAGCATATTTTTTCTTTAATTTTTCGAGTTTGTCTAAAAAGCTTTCTTTCGGCTTTCGCGTCTGAAATTCTTCGTAGCTGATGATTACGGCAACAGGCTTGTCGTGGCGGGTAAGTTCAACCGGCTCACCGCCTTCTGCAATTTTTACCAGAGAAGAAAAATTATTTCTTGCATCATAAATAGTAGCCCTGCACATAACAGCACCTCCACTTATCAGTATAACATAAACTAGCCAGTTGTTAATAAAAATAGCCAAATATAGTTAAAATGGGTAAAATATTTTCGTGAGTTTATTCACTTTTTTTAAGAAAGGGGGATTTGTACTGATTATAGACTGTTGTTTTCAAAAGAAAATACAAAAAGAAACTGATGTAAAGAATTAAAAAATATTGATATTATATGAATTATGTTCTGGGATAAAATATCAAGTTTATACGATTTATTTGAAAACATTTACAACAAGAAGGTCTACACGAGCACAGGCAAAAAAGTTGCTGAATATATTGAATTCAGCGATGAAGTTTTGGAATGTGCTTGCGGAACTGGATCAATCAGTGTTTATATCGCTTCAAAGTGTAAGAAACTTACCGCTACTGATTTTTCTGACGGAATGCTTAAACAGGCTTCTAAAAAATGCATGCGCTTCAATAATATCATCATTCAGAAAGCAGATATCACAAAACTTGATTTTGCAGATGCCGCTTTTGACAAAGTCGTAGCAGGCAACGTAATTCATCTCCTCCCGGAACCTCAGCTTGCCCTTGCAGAACTTAAACGCGTTACAAAACCTGGCGGTAAAATTATCATCCCGACTTATATCAATATGTCAAAAGGTTCTGGTACTATTGCTGTAAAGTTCATCGAAAAACTCGGTGCTAGTTTTAAGCGCCAGTTTACTTTAGAATCCTACAAACAGTTCTTTGCTGATATGGGTTATTCAGATATTGAATCTGAAGTCGTAGACGGACGCATGCCATGTGCACTTGCGGTGATAAAAAACTGATTATGACAATTTCCACTCTAAAAAACGGTGACCTGCTTTTTATGCGCGACAGTTCAGATTTCTCAAAGGTTATTATTGAAACTACAACTACATATAGTCACGTGGGAATCTATTTTGACGGAATGATTTATCACGCATCGCGGAAACAAGGAGTTGGAAACAGAACTCCCATGTGGAAAAACTTCATCTGCAAGAGTTTTATCCTTGCTACAGCAATCCACAAGAAAATCATTCACAAGTGAAAAATAGCTGCGGTTCAGATTTTTATTTGAAAAATCATTTATCAAACATCTTCCATCAAGAATCAGTTCCGGGTGAAAATGAAGTTCTTCAAGGGAAATCATAATCACAACTCCAGAGTCATTTCTAGAGCTAATAAAATCACTTTGCGAACTGAAGTTTATGATAAATCCATAGGCGTTTTTTTTAGAAACTTCTGTAAGCACAGTAAAAATTGTTTCAGCTATTTTTGTGTGGTTTTCAATCAGATTGATATTATGACAGGCTTTTTCAACAGTAAAATTTTCGCCACTTTCAAGAATTTCATTCTGAAAAAAAGCTTTTGTTATCAGCTTGGAAAGATTTTTAAGTTCCTCTTTATCTTCAAGAAAAATAACCTCATTCCAAACAAGTTTTTTATAGGAGTGATTTTAAAAGTCTGCAAATAAACCCTCTTCCTTCATAAATAGAACAGTGATAAGAAGAATTTTCATTCCAAAATGGACAGCCTTTATGAAAAATCAAGGTCTGTCCCCAATTAATTCCCAATTCATTGATTTGATATTTTTTAAATTTTCTGTTAAACTTTCAAAAGATTTTACGTTTGAGATGAACGATAACAGAGTCCATAGTGTCCTGCCTGTTGTTTGATGCCACGGTGCAAACAACATACACATCTACGAGTAATTTACTAAAAAAAATCATTTCTTTTAAAATGCCTTAATTGGCAGGAGTCTCTATGAACAAATACGTTAAGCGTTATTGTATTGACGCAATGTCTGGTATGGCGCAAGGTCTTTTTGCTTCTTTGTTGATTGGAACAATTATCAAAACTTTAGGACAACAGCTTTTACGGCTTGGAACAAATCCAGTTTTTGATTTTCTTGTTAAAGCAGGAAATTTTGCAAGCGATTCTCATGTTGTGGGTGCTGCTATGGCTGTTGGAATTGGTTTTGCGATGAATGTTCCAGCTCTTGTTTTATTTAGTCTTGCCGCCGTTGGTTCTGCAGCGAATGTTACAGGTGGTGCAGGCGGTCCACTTGCTGTTTTGTTGATTGCAATTGTTGCTGCTGAATGCGGTCGCCTTGTGAGCAAAAAAACAAAAGTTGATATAATCGTAACTCCTGCTATAACAATTCTTGCAGGAGCACTTTTGACTGTTTTAACGGCTCAATATATTGGTATGGCAGCAAAAAGTGTTGGTAGATTTCTTGTATGGACAACAAATCTTCATCCATTTTGGATGGGTATTCTTGTTTCTGTTGTTGTTGGTATTGCGCTCACTTTACCAATCAGTTCGGCTGCTATATGTGCAGCATTTGGTTTGACAGGTTTAGCTGGAGGTGCTGCTGTGGCTGGCTGCTGTGCTCAAATGGTGGGTTTTGCTGTTTTATCTTTTAAGGAAAACAGGTGGGGCGGAATTTTATCGCAAGGTTTGGGGACTAGTATGCTTCAAATGCCGAATATTGTTAAAAATCCGAAAGTGTGGATTCCTCCTATCCTTGCTTCTGCTATTACTGGTCCTGTTGCTACCTGTATTTTTAAATTGCAAATGAATGGGGCTGCTGTGAGTTCTGGTATGGGTACGTGTGGTCTTGTGGGGCAGATTGGTGTGGTTACTGGCTGGTTTGAACCTAGTGAGGTGGCTGTTTCGCATGGTGCGACGGCTATTTCTCCTTCATTAATTGATTGGGTAGGATTGATACTTGTGTGTTTTATTTTACCAGTTTTGATTTGTTTTACATGTGGAAAACTTTTTAGAAAAATCGGCTGGATAAAAGACGGAGATTTGACATTATAATAAACTGGTAGGTGAATGAACAACAGGGACAGACCTTGAAAAGAAAAAGTAAGGTCTGTCCCTAGTTTTACCAAGTTTTATTAAATGAGGGACAGACCTCAGTTTTAAGTTTTATACAAAAATAGTTTTATACAATTATTCATACGTTTTTTTACATTGCTTTTATGAAAAAACCGCTTTATAATTAACCTAATTATTCTAGAATTCTTGGGGGAATTATGAAATACGGTTATTTTGATGATGATAATGCTGAGTA
>CAMEET010000044.1 GCA_945915085.1 uncultured Treponema sp.
GCGTTCTACCTCGCCACTTATGCTTACTTTTCTTTCCATGCGCTGTACTATGATTTCATCTCCGGGTCTCACATAAGGGTTATTTGATAAATCTCCATTTCTTTTTGCTTTGAATAAATCTACAACTTTTACTTTTCCGTTTTCTGACTTAATTTTTATATTTCTTGTTGATGAATACTCTGTTAATAAATCTTGAATTGCTTCAGAAACTCTAGTTAATCCCCAAACTTTTTTTTCTGTAGTTGAACTGACTTCACCTGTAATCTTTACTGTAAAAAGAGCTGGAGAAACTAATACAAATTGCACTCCACTCATTGGAAAGTTTTTGAGAACAACAGATTCAACTTCCTTCTTTAATTCTATATATGATTTGCCATATGCCTTGACTATCCCAAAATTTCCGATACGCATATTATATGATGAATCTACCATAATTTCGTAACTGACAAAACTTCCGGACATGGAATAAGAAAGGCGATAAATATCCCCGACAGTTACCATGTAATCTAAATTTGATACTGCTAGTTGAGCATAATCTTGATTGTCTTCTTTTTGTAAATCCTCGCCTAATACAGGAAAAAGAAAGATTATCAATAAAAATATTGGAAATAAAATTTTTCTCATAGAAATTTAGTATTTGATACCCCCCCCCCGCTATATAATTATTGTCAGTAAACTTATGATCATCCATATACTAACCAGTATTATCAACTTCTTAAAGAAACTCATAAGCTTTCCCTTATTCTTTATAATTATGTTTCTCCAACTTCAGAAAATGAACATTGAAATAATAAAATAGTATTTTTTTACTAATTTACTATTATAAATAATATTTTATTATTTTTCAATTATTAAACCTTTTTTTTTAGTATTTTTTTACTAATGCACTTTAATGAAAATTTAAAATACTTTATGGAATGTAAAGGAATACTTTCAAAAGAACTGTCTGCAAAAACTCAAATCAGCCTTAATACTATAAACAGTTACTTAAAAAACAACGGTTCTCTTCCTGATGTCGAAAAGGCTGTGCGAATTGCTGAAATTCTTGAAATTCCTGTAGAAGTTCTAGTTAAAGGCGTTGTATTCCATAAAAATCAACAATCTCAGAATATCCTAAAATCTGAAATTATCAATATAGAAGAAAAATTAATCCATTTTTCAAAACATGATTTAGAAGCCATCTTAAATATTGTGAATTCCATTTGGGAAAAGTATAATAATAATTAATTGCAATCTTAAGAAAAACGGTATAGTATGAATAAATATTCCAAATATTTGTTTGGACAAGGAGTACCTGAATGAAAAAAACAAAACTTTTATTAGGTGTTGCAATTGGAATTCTTTTTTCCGCAAGCTGTTCCACAAATAAAAAAGAAACATGGAACATTCCTGTAGAAAAAAGAGTTTTTAATGAAGAAAAAGCTATCAAAGATTCTGGGTCAAAAGAATTTAAATCAAATTCTGCAATTGACACTGTCAAAGACATGAAAACAGGATGGAATCTTGGAAACACACTTGAAGCAACTGGAAGTCGTTCACTTGAATCTGAAACAAGTTGGGCTCAGCCAAAAACAAGAAAAGTGATGTTTGATAAACTTGCAGAAGCTGGTTTTAAAACTGTGCGCATTCCAGTTTCCTGGTCAAACCATATTATCGATGATAATTATACGATTGACCCAGCGTGGATGTCTCGTGTAAAAGAAGTTGTTGATTGGGCTATAGAAGATGGACTTTACGTCATTTTGAATATTCATCATGATGTCTGGAAAGATTCATCACAAATGCCTCGTGGAAAGGGATTTTATCCAAACAAAGTGAATTTTGAAGAATCTTCAAGATTTTTAGTAAATGTTTGGTCACAAATCTGTCTTGCATTCAATAATGGATATGATGAACATCTTGTTTTCGAAGTAATGAATGAACCAAGATTAAAAGGCACAAAATATGAATGGTGGTTCGATGGCAGCTCTCCTGAATGTGTTGAATCTGCTGTTGTATTAAATGATTTGAATCAAATTGCTTTAGATACAATCAGAAATTCTGGCGGAAACAACAAAAAACGTTTTGTTTCTATTCCGGGGCTAAGAGCAGACCCAGGTTGTGCTATGAACAGCACTTTCAAAATGCCAAAAGATTATGAACCTGGTAGACTTATTCTTTCTGTTCACATGTACACTCCATACAACTTTGCTGGAGAATCTCCTGGAGTAAAAGAATTCACAAAAAAAATGGGTTCAGAGCTTGCCTTAACTTTCAAAAACCTGAACGAAAAGTTTATCAAACAAGGTTATCCTGTAATCATTGGTGAATATGGTGCAACAAACAAAGATAACTTAAATGATCGTGTTGAGTGGTTTAAGTTTTTCATCAAATACTCAAGGAAATATGGAATGACAAGTTGTCTTTGGGATAATGGTCAGTGGGATGTTTCGAATACAACGAATTACGCTGAACATTTTGGCTATTATAATAGAAGAAATCAAACCTGGTTTTTCCCGGAAATCCTTGAAGCAATTATGTCAGAGGCTGACGGCGAGTAATATTTTTTAATATGTCTTTAAATTGTAACGAAATTAATTTAATAATTGAAGAATTATCTTTGGACGGAGCTTTCATTCAGGATATAATCCAGCCTGGTTTTGACACGTTGGCTTTATATACTTACAAAGAAGGCTCTGCCAAAACTGTATTGATTTGCACTGCACAAAATTCGGTTCGTATCAATGAAACAAGGCGCAAAATCACCAAAAACAGCAAACCGCTTCGTTTTATGGAGTTTTTACGTTCACGAATAAAGGGTTGCAGAATCAACAGATTTTATCAGATTGGACTGGAACGCGTTCTCAAAATGGAACTTTCACACAATCAGGATGAACAGTTCAATTTGTACATCAGATTATGGAACAATGCTGCAAATGTCATTCTTTGTGATGAAAATGATTTAGTTTTGGACACAATGTTCCGCCGTCCAGATCGTTACGAAGTTAAAGACGAAACTTTCATTCCACCTGCTGTTATTCAGGAAAAATACGAAAATGCTGATATTCGTTTTCCTGTGCGCAAATGGAATGAACAACTTTTAGATTCAAACAATCCTGATTTTAAACCAAAAAGTTTCAATGAATTTGTTGATTTTTGGTACAGTGAATTTGCACAAACTTTATCGCGTGAATCACTTTTAGAAAAAGCTGAAAAATGGTATAACACAAATCTTTCAAAAAAGGAAAGTGCCTTAAATAATCTGCTTTCCAAAAAAGAGAGTTTCAAAAATGCAACTGAACTTAAACATTTTGGTGATTTGATTTTAGCTTTTGGTCACCAAATTTCTCCAAATTCAAATTTTCTTGAATGTGATGATTATGAAACTGGCAAAAAAGTTTCGATTGTCATAAATCCAAAAAAAACTGCTCAGGAAAATGCTGCTGATTATTATAGAAATTATAAAAAATCACTTTCTGGTGCTCAGGAAATTGACCACGATATAGAGATTGCAAGAATTCAGATTGAAAAACTGAATAAACAATATGAAGAAATCAAAAATGAAAAAAATCCTGTAAAAATTGAGCAACTTTTACGCAAAGATACAACTCCAAAACAAAAAATCAAAAAAAATCATCCCGGTCTTGAATATTATGATAATGGATGGACAATCTACGTTGGCCGAGATGCAAATGAAAATGATGAACTTTTGCGTCATCATGTTCGAGGTGAAGATTTGTGGATGCATGTACGGGATTTTCCAGGCGGATACGTTTTTGTAAAAGCTCAAAAAGGAAAAACGGTTCCTTTGGAAATTCTTTTGGATGCTGGAAATCTTGCTGTTTATTATTCTAAAGCCAGAAATGCGGGAACTACCGACTTGTATTACACTCATGTAAAATATCTGCGGCGTGCAAAAAATGGACCAAAAGGACTTGTGCTTCCAACTCAGGAAAAAAATCTGTGCATAAAGCCGGACAAAAACCGTCTTGCTAAACTGGATTTTTTGCAAAAAGATTCGGAATAGTTTACAAATCTCGGGTATACTGGATTCGAACCAGCGACCTCAACGTCCCGAACGTCGCGCGCTACCAGCTGCGCTAATACCCGAAAAAAAAATGAAAAAAAAAGCTTTCTGAACGAATCAGAAAGCTTCTCGCGAGCAGCGGGGCTCGAACCCGCGATCTCCGGCGTGACAGGCCAGCGCGATAACCAGCTTCGCTATGCCCGCTCGTTGTATTTAATAATATATTAAATTACATTTTGTGTCAATAACAAAAACAATTTTTTTTAAAAATTATTCAAAATAATTAGAAAATTTTTTCTTTATCTCATTTTCCTGAGAGTAAAGTTTTGTCAGATGATTGTATAAAAGACTTTTTACACCGCCTTTATCTTTATTTTTCAAAGCTGAAAAAATATGCTTGTGTTCTTCTACCACAGAAGACGGATTTGTAGACTGCAAATGAAGCTCTCTGATTCTATCAAGATGTATATTCATAGTTTTTATCATCTGATAACACTGGAGTTTATTTGTAATTTTATACAAATTTTTGTGAAAAGAATCATCCAAATCAAAAAGTTTTTCAATATTTTGTTTTTCAAGGAAAAATTTCTGAAGATTCAAATTTTCTTCCATGCTCAGTAAATCCTGATCCGAAGCTTTTTCGCAGGCAAGTTCTGCAACGGCAATTTCAATTGTAGAACGCATAAAAATTGCTTCATCAACAAGAGAAAGGTCTATCAAACTGACATAACTTCCACGCTGCGGCAAAATCTGGATGATTTTTGTTGTTGCCAGTTCCTGTAATGCTTCATGGACTGGAGTGCGTGAAAGATTCAATTCATTTGCAATATCCTGTTCGCTAATCATGCTTCCAGGCTTTAATTCCAAGTTTATGATATTTTCTTTTAGGATTCTAAGTGCATAATCTCTATTGTTTTCTTTTGCTTTTTTTTCAGTTACTTTCATCTTTCAATCCTGCCAAATCAGAAGATTCATCATTATCATTCTTTATTTGTTCATTTAAACTGGTATTATCTTCAGATGTTGTACTTTCTTCTTTCTCCGTTGAATTAACGGTAGAGTTAGTTTTGTTTGGGTCAACAGTTGCTTGAGTTTTAGATTTATCTGATTTTTTCTTTTCAGGTTCTTTAAAATCAAAACGAATATTTTCTTTTCGTGTTTTATGACGTGATTTCAAAAGAAGCGTCTTCGATTTTTGTTTATAAACATATCCGGAAGAATTATAAGTTTCAAATCTTGGGTCGGTCCTGAATGCCATATCATAAATATAAATAGTAGAAAAATGAGGAATTCCTTTGATAATAACGTAATGTGTGTAACCTTCAGGGAAATCTATTGTCAAATTCAAAATATCATCAGATTCTTTATCGTAAGAAATTGTTCTTGCACAAGTCCAAGCCCACATCAAATCATCAGAATTTTTGTTTATTATCTGAAGATGAGGATAATACCAGTTGTCATAAGCAATAATCGGGTAAAGATTTGCAAGTGTTCTTAAGTCAAAAGAAGAATTTTCGGAAAGATAAGAGTTCACAAGAACGTAACCTGCATTTTGCAGAGAATCATTATTAATCTGGATTCCATAACGCATAACTGCAAAACCGATTTCAACTGCCTGCATTACAGAAAGGAATGTTCCGTTTTCTGAGATTGTTAGTTTTCCGTTATCATAAGAACAAGCCTGTGTAATTTTTTCGATACATGAAGGTAAAATCGGTTCAAGAATCTTAGCGTAAGACGGCATCAAATCAACGAGGTTAACATAAACCTGCAGAATGCCTGATACTTGAGAAATGGAAGCGTTTGTCAAATCTTTTGTAGAAGAGTTTTCAAGCAGAGCTTTTACATCATTTGGTTTTGAATGAACGACCATGTAATTTGAAATATTATGAATTGTAAAGATATCCAGAGAATCAGCATTTACATTTGCAGAAATTTTTGATTCATAATCTGAAATTGATTTTTCAAGAAGCTCATTCATATCGCTCAAAGTATTAAAATATGGAGCCGAAAGATATGTTCTTTGTGAACTTTTTTTCAAGTTAGAAGGAATTTCTTCGATGGCAACTGAGTAATTTCCTTTTTCTGCCTGAGCTGCAATATATGAAACAATCACCTGTTCAGAAATATTTGCATTATTGGTATTTGATTTGTATGATGATATAAGATTTGTTTTTAAAGCAGCTATATTTTTTTGGAACAAAGATAAATCTGCAAGCGGAGAATCATTTAAAAGATCAAATGTGAATTTTTTTTCTTCCTGATAAATAGAATAGAAGCCCTGTGATTTTTGATTGCTGAGTGCAAAAAGTCCTGACTCAACAGAATCTGCTTCGAGTTCCCAAGAATCTTTTTTGTTGTTCAAAACAAGGCTGTTATTTTCCTGCTGCTGAACTTTTATGTTTGAAGAATAATTAAATGGAAGGAAAATGCTTTTGATTTGAGCAGGAATTTCTGAATCCACAAAAAGAGAAGCATTTTCTTCTATAGAATCGAGTTTAAATGTAACCTTTACATCATCAGTAAAGTTTAATGTATATGAAAGGTCATCATTTTTCTGCCAGCTTACGAGAGTCAAAGGTGATTTTGTTTCATCAGATTTTACAGCAGTAACTGGATTTTGATTGTCAAAATAGAAATTTATGCCGTTATATGTGAGCCGGAATTTATTTTGCGGAATCATTCCTTTTTCTGCATCTTCTGTTTGAGAAAAAGTGAGTTGCAAATTTCCGATTTTTTCAATAATACTTGAATCTGTTCTAAATTGTAAAACAAAAATGCCGATGATTATAATGACATCAACAATCAGCAAACTAATTGCCTTTCTAATAATTCGTATGTTCATTGTTTTGTCATTTTAACTTATTAATAGTATATTTTCAATAATGGGAGACAGAAAACTTCAGTTTTTCAAATTGCCTGTTATGATGAAATATTTGGAAAATTTTAAAAACTTTTAAAAGGAATTTAAAAATGATAAAGAAACTTATTATTCCGTTTTTTTTGCTTTGTATCACATTTGTGATTTTCAGTTGTGCTTCAAGTAAAGTTGATAATCAAAAAAATGAAACAGAAACTGAAATTGTTCCGCCACAGACAGTAGAACCAGAACAAAAAACTGGAAAAAAAGAAGAAAAAACTGTCAAAGAGCCTGAAGAACCTGCAAATGTGAAATTTGCAAAACAACTAAGGGCGTATTTGGATAAAGGTGATATAAAAGCAGCAATCAGTCATTTTGATAATCTGCCCGAAGAACTGAAAGATGATCTGGAATTGAAATTTATTCTGGGTGCGCTTTATTATTCTGATTGTCAATATGAAAAAGCTATAGAAATTGCATATAATATTCTTGAAATTGAACCTGATAATATAGATGCGCTTGAACTTGTTACACTTTCGAAGCACGCTTTAGGTGATAGAACTGCTTTTAATGAAGGCGCAAATAAAATTCTTTCCGTTGATCCATATAATCCTACTGTGAATATTCAAAAAGCCGAAGAATATGTTCTTGCTAAAAAATATAAACAAGCAAAAGACAGTTACAGAAAAGCATTGAAAGGAAATCCTGAAAATGAAGATGCAATGTTCGGTTATGCACAGATGTGTTTTTATACTGATGATTTGAAAACTGCAAAAACTTATCTGGAAAAAATGCTGGATAAAAATCCAGATAATCCTTCTGCGCTCGCTTATATGGGAAAAATTGCTTATGATGAAGAAAATTATTTGAGAGCTTCTAAATTTTTCAAACAGGCAATAGATAATGATCCTTCAAATTATGATTACTGGCTGGATTATGGAAAAGCTTTGCGCTATCAGGGAAAATTTGAAGAAGCTGAAAAAGCATGGATTAAAGCAACACAGCTGGATCCTTCATATTTTCTGGCTTATGCTTATCTTGCAGGAAATTTTGATGATTTAGGTCAGTTTGATAAAGCTTTGGAAAATTATCATAAAGTGATTGAAACTAATCCAAAATATTATTACGCTTACGAATCGGCTGCAGTGCTGGAATATCATGCAAAAAATTATGAAGAAGCAATCAGAATGTTTTCAAAAGCTTATGAATATAATGCTCACTGGTCTTACGCTTTGATGGTTGCTGCCTGCTATTTGAAACTTGGAAACACAAACGGTTCAAAATCAGTTTTGCAGACTCAGCTGAAAAAGATGGATAGGTCAACTGTTGAATATGAACTCGTCAGATTTTTCCTGGATAATTACAGCAGAAATGCAGAAACTACATTAAAACAGAAAATTGATAAAGAAACTAATAGCAACAAAAAAGGAAAAATGTTATTTTATATGGGTTTATACTGCGAAATAAAAAAAGCATCTGAACTTTCAAAAGAATATTATGCACGTGTAACCAGCATGCAGGCTCCGATGTTTTTTGAATATAGACTTGCAGAATGGGGTATTCAAGAATGAGTCAGACTCAAAAAGTTTTAGAATTAAATGGAAGAAAAATCACTTTGATTGGAACTGCTCATGTTTCAAAAGAAAGTATTGACGAAGTTACACAAACTATAAAATCATTAAATCCAGATTGTGTTGCCATAGAATTGGATGAAAAACGTGCGGATTCTATCCAAAATGCTGAAAAATATAGTCAGCTTGACATCATAAAGGTTCTTAAACGTCACGAAGGATTTTTGCTTTTGGCAAATCTGATTTTGGCTTCGTTTCAAAGAAGAATGGGATTAAATGTCGGGGTAAAACCAGGCGATGAAATGCTTGCGGCAATCAATACTGCAAACGAAATGAATATTCCTTCTGTAATGGTTGACCGCCCGATTCAGATTACACTTAAACGTGCATGGGCAAAAAATTCTTTCTGGGGAAAATGCAAACTTTTTGCGCTCCTCATTTCAAGTGCATTTTCCAAAGAAGAAGTGGATCCTTCTGAAATCGAAAACCTGAAAAACAGCAGCGAAATGGATTCGATGATGGAAGAACTTGCAAAAGAAATGCCTGTTATCAAAAAAGTGCTGATTGACGAACGTGATGAATATCTTGCTTCCAAAATTTGGGATGCGCAGGGAGAAAATGTTGTTGCAGTTTTGGGAGCAGGACATCTTCCTGGTGTGGAAAAACATCTGCAGAAACTGGCAAGTGGAGAAGAAACAACTGATGTTAATGAAATTTCAGAAATTCCACCAAAAAGCGTTGTTTCAAAAATTGCCGCGTGGATTATTCCAGCTTTGATTATTGGATTGCTTGCAGCTGGTTTTATTTACGGTGGAAAAAAAGCAGGCACACAGCTTTTGACAACATGGTTTTTGTGGAATGCAATTCCAGCAGCTTTGCTTTCGATTATTGCGCTGGCTCACCCGATTACAATTCTTGTTGCTTTTGTGGCAGCTCCATTTACATCGCTTTGTCCGTTTATTGGAATTGGATTTTGTACAGCAATCGTGCAGGCTCTTGTTTGCAAACCAAAAGTTTCTGATATGGAATCGCTGCAGGACGATGTAGGCTCTGTCAAAACTTTTTATAAAAATAGAATTCTGAAAGTTCTGCTTGTTTTTATTCTGTCGACACTCGGAAGTGCGCTTGGAACTTTTGCTGGCGGCTCGAACGTAATTGCGAAACTTCTTTCTATTTTTAAAAAGTAAAGCTGGATACGGATTATGAAAAAAGTTTTCTTTGTTTGTCTGTTTTATGCAATATTTCAATTCTCGTTTTTTGCCACTGAAAAATTAGTGGACTATACTGTGGGATTGGGATCTGGAATTCCGTTTTACGGTAAAATAGAAGATGAATTTTCGGAATTTGATAAGATTTCCACTCAAAATAAAATTGTTCTGGATACTTTTGCAACCATTAATTTTAATGTAATTGAGCAGGCACGTTTTTTTGCAGGAGTTGATTTATTCACAGATTTTGCATGGAAAAATGATGAATATAAAAACTTTCTTCATCTTTGTTTTCCAGTTGGATTCAAGTTTTATCCAAATCTTGGAGGGCTGAATCTGGGTGTTGCATATGTACTTGGATTCCGAGCAAATTTTTACAGAGCTGCTTCTTATCCAAAACGAAATACTGCAAGTTCGTGGGGTAATGGATTTAAATTCTTTTTGGAGTATGATTTTGCTTATAATAGCGCACACACTTGGCTTCCAGCGTTAGGATGCAGCTGGACTTTTATGCCGCGTGGGAATTTTTCTCACGATAATCTACTCAATTTTTATATTTCTGAAAGTTTTTAGTTTTTATGTCTGTCTGAAGATTTTACAGAATCATTTCAAGAAGTTCCTGTGCATTTTGTACAATTTTTTCTGCTCCATTCTGTAAAAGAAATTCTTTTCCTCGAAATCCCCATGCTGCTGAAATCACATCAATGCCAGCATTTTTTCCCGTCTGAATATCAACATCTGAATCACCAATGTAAACTGCATCTTCCTTTTTTAGATTAAAATGATGCAGAATTTTGTTTACGCCGTCTGGTGCAGGTTTTACGGGTATTTGAGGACAGCTTCCGCAAACATAATCGAATACTGATGGAAAATAATGGATGCAAAGTTCTTCTGCTGCCTGAGCGACTTTATTTGTGTTTACAGCAAGTTTCATGCCATAACTTTTCATTTGCGTAAGTATTTCTAAGATTCCGTCATAAGGAGCTGTCTTTTTAGAACAATGTTTTTCGTAATACTCGATGTATTTGTTTAAAACCTGAGTATATTTCGGATTTGAAGTGCCTTCGGGAACTGCTCTTTCTATCAGTTTTGGGATTCCGTTTCCAACCATAAAACGAACCTGTTCATAGGTGTGAAGTGGCATTTTAAATTCTTGAAGTACGACGTTCAATGAGTCTGCCAAATCATCCAAAGTGTTCAAAATCGTTCCGTCCAAATCAAAAATTGCAATTTTATATTTCATTTTTTTTGCCGCCAGTAAAAATCTTTTGGAAGATAATAGCACTGTTTAATTTTTTTTTAAAGAGGAAAGACAGTGAAAAGATATATTTTGAGAAGAAAGGTAGATTTGTAATCCAGGTCTGTCCCTGATAATCTATTTTTTAAAAGCAATTGTCATTTCAAAAACAAGTCGTTCATTTTCTTTGATGAAAATGAAAAATCTGCCGTCTTTGTTTTGGGAATAAACTCTGAGAGTCTGTCCCTCTTTGCTTTCACCTTGATAATGAACTTCAAGATAATCCACTTCATTTGTCTGCAAAAAATCATCTGAAAAAATGTTCAGTGCAAGTTTGATATATTCAATGTTATTCATGTGATGTGACATATCAATCATCTGCGAGCGGATAATCTGTTCAAATTGAAAATCTTCTTCTGTAAAATCGGCATGAAAAATCTCAAAAGGTTCATCAAAAACTGGTGTGGGAAAATTTTCTTTTGGATAAGAAAGTGAGGAAATTTTCAAAGGATGATGTTTTTCCAAATCAAGAACGCATGCCTGTTGATTTGCAAGCAAAAGCGGTTCAGCCTTTTCATCTAGAATTTCAGTATTGATGTGAGCTTTGAAACTTGCATTGTCAATTGGGAAAGTTCTTGCTGTAATATTTTCACGCCAATCAGGGCGACGCAAAAAACGCACTCGTGTTTTTGTAAAAACCCAAAAAGCATTAAATTTTTCACGATAAACAATTCCGTCGCAGCCCATTTGATTAAAACATTCAGTTAAATTATCCTGTATCATCAAAACAGATTGAGCAATTCCCATTTTCAGCGAACTGTCTATAAAAGCCGAAGAAACATAGCGCTTTTTTTGTAAAGTCAAATTTTCAAAAGTGTCAGTAATATTTTCCATAATTTTGAATTTTAATTTATAAAGTATTTTGCGTCAAGCAAGATAGAAATTTATGGGCGTTCGCGCGATGATTTGTCAAGAATTCTTTGGAAAATCAGTTCGGCTTCTTCTTGGGAAAGAATATCTTTGTTTCCAAACTCTTTGTTACGAACTGGATTCATAATTCCTTTTACATAAACCTGAGCAATATCTTCTACGCAGGCATGACAGTCATATAAATCTTTCAGAACTTCAGCTTTTTTTACATCTTTTTCATCTGGTTCTTGGAGCACGTTTTGTAAATATTTATGAACTTCTTTTGCGGCATTTTTGCGTTCGGTTTCCATCGGAGTAATTCTTACTGTAACGCTATCACATTCTGAAAGATTTTCAACAAAGAATACACCTTCGGAATTAATTTCAGTTTTACCAGAATTGCAGTCCATCACAGAATAAGAGCTAGACAAAGCAAAAAGTTCTTTATCAACCATTTTAGAACCAATCTTTTCTATAATATCATACTTGGAAACTTTGAATCTGTCGTTCTTTTTATTCTCGCTAACATTTATAAAACTTAATGCGACACTTCCATCTGCAAGTGGTTTTGCCAGAATATCCACACGATCAATATCTTTTGTATAATATCTGTCAGGATTTTTTGCTACTTTGCTGCAGTAAATTCTTTTTGCCTGAACGCCAAGTTCATCTTGATTTAGCGCAATCATTTTTTCATTCGCAATAATTTTATAAATATCATCACCCTTTTCAATACGGCGTAAATCAAGACCGAGCATGAGCGGAGAATTCATCATGCACCACATTGCAAAATGAGTTTTACATTGAGTCAGATTCAGCCCGTTCATTCCAATCATGAGCATATCAGGATCATTCCAGCCTTTATCCAAGCCAGAAAATTCATCCATGATTACAGCTTTATTGTATTGAGAAGTGACACTGTTTGTATATCCACTTTTCCATTCAGCACGACCATAATCACCATTGTTTCCAACAGCAAAAGTGATATCATTTAGAATACGCCATGAATCACCAACTTTATAAGCCCAATTTTGTGGCTGGGTTTTTCCCCATTCGCAAATTGAATAAACGATTTCATGTTCTGGTTTTGCTTTGTTTAATCCTTCCAAAAGTTTTGCATAAGAATACAAAGTATTTTCCTGTCTGCGGTGATTCATCAGTCGGATGACATTTCTTCCTTCGGTAAGTTTCAATTCAACGCTAACTTGACCGTTACAAACTATTGATTTAATGGCATTTTTTACATAAGTTTTGTTTGAATCTTTTTTTTGATTTACTTTATCAATATCATAATTGACAGGAACTAAATCATCATAATAGATTTGGGTATTTTCTCCTTCGCCAACACCAATTTGAAGCCAACTTCCGCAGCCTTCAATCTTGTCTGCTTTATAAAAAACCGTCAACTTATAGTCGCCGTCACAAGGCACATCAATATTAAAGGCTAGTTCCCCACTTGTATCACCAACTGGCGCATAATGTGGTCCAGTTCCATCAAAAGTTCCAATGCCCGAAACAGTTCCAGAATTTCTGTTTTTCTTTGCACCTTTTCCACGCAGTGAACCGTTTTCAATAGAATCAAATTCTTTATCAAATTTCTTGTTTTTAAAATTTAACCCTTTTAGCTGGATGCTTTGAATTTCTGGAGCATAAACATAACGAAGATTCTCTGATTCAGAAAAAGTTGCATTATCCCAAAGATAATAACAATTATCTACTTTCAGAAAATCGACACCCCATTCAACATAAGTTTTGGCATCCTCTTGTTCAAAACCGCAAGTACCGACTGCAGCTCCTGCACAAAGATTTGTACCAATATCATTATACATTCCGAATTTTAACCCTTTTGCATGAATATAATCAGAAAGAGATTTAAAACCGCTCGGAAATTTAACTTTTTCATTTGAAAGTTTTCCATCTACTCGTTTTGAATAATAACAACCATCATCCAAAACGATATATTGGTAGCCAAGTTCATCAAGCCCAAGTTCAATGAATTTGTCTGCCATAGCCTTTGTAAGAGCTTCTGTATTATTACTGCCAAACGCATTCCAGCTGTTCCAGCCCATAGCCGGCAGATTATCCTTTTTTTTATTCAATAAAACTTCGCCATTTCCAAAAGAATCATATCTAAAAGAATCTTCCTGAATAATTGGTGGCCGTTGAGGAATTTTGTTTTCCAGTTCTGTAGGATTTACTTCAAAAATCATTTAAGCCTCGCATTGGATAACATGTTGAAAACTATTATAAAATAGAAAAAAAATCTGGTAAATAAGAAATTTTCTGTAAAACTAAAAAAAATTAGACTAATAATCTTACTTTATGCTTCACAAAAATCAGGCTTTGCGCACTTCGGCGACTAACCGCGCCTCATCCCTACGCTTATGCTTCGGGACTGCCTGCGGCAGGTGCTCCAATCCTTGCCACATTTTAAAATCGAAAACTCGATATTAGACTTTTTTACTTTGTTTTCCAGTTCAGCACAGTTGTCTGTTCAGGACGTTTCAGTACACCACCTTTTTCTGCAAACCATTTCGGAAAAATAGTTTCCCATTTTCCATCAAGAATCACTTCGTCTGCAAGTTCCAAACTGCTGATAGTTCCTCCATTCATACAGAAAAGTTTGTCGCTCATAAAGGCAACTTTGTAAGTTCCATCAGGATTAAGATTGGAACCATCCGGCAATCTGCAGCTTACAAGGCGTTGTCCAACAGGCATCCATGGAGCAAATTCCACTTTCAATCCCGAAGCTACATAATACCAGCTGTCAGATTCTCCCACAACTCCTGAAATTCCATTAAGACAATCAATAATCTGTTGACCTGTCATTGTTCCCGATGCAATACCTTCGCCTTTTGCACTCGTGCGGTCAGGTGCTATATTGCGGACTGCCGTTGTATTGAAAGTTCCTGCAAACAATCGGCATGACTGCAAATTTGTGATCGCTGTTCATAATAGTTTTTTTCTTTCATAACACTAAGCGGTCCATAAATCATCACAGTAGAATGAGATTCGCCAAGCATTGGCAGACGGTAACGTGGCATGTAATCCCAGTCATCCAGACGCAATACACCATCTGATACAAGCTTTTTCATCATCTCAGCCAAAGGTTCTGCATGACCAATCAAGCTCGATTCTCCATTTTGAAAGCTCACAATCCACTCAACATTTTTTTGCCCCGCAAAAATCTGTTTATAAACAAAAGGATAAAGTTGAATTCTAAAAGAATCGTTAAACTTCATGGAAGGACGAATGGCACGCACCGGCACTTTTCTGGATTCACCGTCCAATTCTTCGATTACTGTCAGCCCAGAATTTTCAATCACATGAATAAGTTCTACAAATTCCGTATAACTTTCAGGCACTTTCCAACCATTTTCTTCCAATACTGTTTTATCGTAAATAATTCCATACAGATTTGAAGGACCTGGCAAATAATACAATCCGCCGTCCGGCTGAATGCAGGTTTCAAGAGAAGTCAGATAGAAATTATTTACAAATTCTTCTCCTGATAAATCATAAAAATAATTTTTTGGCTCACCTGCCAGTTTTTGAATGACACGACTAAAAATGATGTCGCAGGAAGTGCCTTCACGCAAATTTCCTTCCAAAAGCGATGTTGAATCATTTCCACCATCATGAACCATAACAATATCTACATTTGGAAATTGCGCTTCTATAGTCTTTTCCAGTGCGCCGGCAATATTCAATCCATATTCAAAATGGATGGTGACAAGTTCTTTATTCTGGTCAACAGGTGAAAGCGTAAGGATTTCATCTTTTGCTGTACCAGAAAGACTGCCTCGAGAGGAACTTTTTCCACCACATCCGCTTAGAAAAAACACAGTCATAACAATCGTAATCACTGCAACAAAAACACGACTGTTCGTTTTTATTCTATTCATCTCTATTTTTCTATGTTTAAATCCATTGAATAAACGCAGTCTTATCCGAACTGTTATAGCCGGCATTCCGATAAAAATTCAAAGTAGACTCCTCTTTTGAACCTGTAAGTAGCATCATCTTGTAGCAATTATTCTCTTCTGCAATTTTTCTGGCAAAATTCAGACAATCAGTTGCGTATCCTTTTTCCCGATAATCACCGTGAGTCACCACATTTTCAATAAATGCATACGGTCGGACATTTCTTGTTAGATTTGGAATAATCACGCACACGCAGGAAGCCACAATCTTGCCTTCAACCTCGCACACAATCATATGATGATTTTTATCATTAATAATACTGCCCCACATATTTCGCAAATGCTCAGAATCTTCCGGAATACTTTTTTCATGAAGATACAAATAAAGCTGTAATATTCCATCTAAATCATTTTTGTCAGCTTCTCTAATTCTTTTTCCCATTTTTTCTGTTTTCTTCTATTAAATAATATTTTTTCAAGGAGGGGGAAGTCTCCCCCTGCCTCGCACTTCGTTGCTCGCCACCCCTTCTCCTAGGGGAATATTCCCCTAAAACCCCTTTTTATTAAAACGGGGACAGTCCTTGATTACTCCCGATATCCTTTCCTTACAAAAGGTTCTTCAATTTTTGTATCTGTCATAAGTCCATACTTTTTGGGATGGCGGTAAGCATTTCCGTGAACTTCTCTTTTTCGGTAATTCCTAAGTTGTTCCAGATTAAGTTCAGCAAGATAAATACCTTCCTTACCATCCGCCTGCAATATGCAGGTATCACGGGAATTCGGTAACTCAGGAAGATAAGCAACTCCATCAAAAACACTGGAACCGCCGTTGCAGTCAGGAACGGTTTCAGGATAATTGCAGGTTGCAATGGCTGTCATGTTTTCATAAGCTCTGCCCCGCAACTGAGAAAGACGGTTTATTTCCATCGGACAGGCATTTGGCACAAGAATAAGTTCAGCACCTTTGAGCATCAGAATTCTTGCACTTTCTGGAAATTCCCTGTCGTAACAAATCATTGCACCGACTTTTACATCTCCAATAGACGTATTAAGTGTTGTAACATAAAAATCATCACCAGGTGTCAGATTACGCTCCACATCAAAATCACAGGTATGAACTTTTGCGTATACGAATTTTTTCTTGCCGAATCTGTCAAAAAGGACAAGGGAATTACGAGGTGCATTTTCGTATTTTTCAAGCAGTGTTATACCCACAGCCATATTAAGTTCTTTTGCAGTTTCGCCAAACCTATTGATAAAATCACTGTCAGCAGAAATTGCTTCCGCTTTCCATTCATCAAAAGACCGCCCATAAATGTTATATCCGTTACTCCACATTTCAGGGAACAAGGCAATATCAGCACCTTTTTCTTTTGCCTTCCGACAGCTCACAATGCCCTTTTCAAGATTTTCTTCCAAAGTTTTACAGGGAGCAATCTGCAGCAAGGCAATTTTCAATTTTGAAATCATATTTTTCTTAATCCTCTCTACTTTTTTTATCTTACTTTTGATTTGGTTTTCTAATTTTAAATATGGAAACAGTTTTCAATAACAAGTTTACCGAAAAACATTATCCAGTACAAATATTTCTTCCATCAAGTGGCATACCTTCTTTCATAAGATTTTCTTCAACAGCCTGAGCATTTACAGCATCAGGTGTAAATTCATCGCGTGGAACAACAGTCCAGCCAGAATCTTTCAACATCTTGTCAATTTTTACGCGAGTTTTCTGTTCAGGTAAAAGTGAATCAAAATCATATATACTATTGTGTATCTTGTATTCAGCCATTAACTTATCCTAATGTTTTAATAGTTCTATATTTAAAGACTGTACTTCATCTGCAATGCTTTTAATGTTTACTTTCAATGTTTTGTCCTGAAGTTTTTTTATTTTACCTCGAAATATTTTTTAGAATCCAGCTTCAAACTTTATAATCATTTTTTTGTATTTGTTGTTCTTGATGACTGACGCAAGCGACATGGAAAATTTTATTGTTTCGCAATGTTTTTGGTCAAAATATTGCTCAAGTTTTGAGAATGCCTTATCAAACAAATCTTCGTTAGAAGAGAACAACAGAACTGTTCCGTTTTTCTTGTCATGGTAAACGGCACAACTTCCAAGATAATCATCCTTGTTGCAAATCCAGCGTTCAAGTTTAGATGGATTTTTTTCTGAAACCTCGTGTTCCCAATTTTTCAAAATGTCAGACGCACTGCTCGAAGCTGCAAATATTTCTTTAAAATCAGGAATAGCATCATTTAAAAATCTTGTTTCTGCATAACATTGAACTACAGGAACACCATTATGTGCTACAGGCGGAATATTTGAAACCTGCTGTGCACACCAGAACGGAACCGGATTAAATTGAACAACGCCATTAAGACCTTTTAAATTGTAAGTCTGAGAAGCAACAAACTTTGCAAGAACTTCTAAATCCCGCACTTCAAGTCCTTTCCATACAAGATGAGGACCGTAAGTTAAATACCAGCCGCCCATATCAACAAGTACTGTAAGGCAGCAAAAAAAATCATCCTTAAAGTGCATGTCAAATCCGGGAGATGCAACTACAATCGGAGTACCATCATGCAAAAGACAGGTGTATAATCCGTCACGAAGTTTTTCTGCAATCTTTAATGCATAGTATTTCCATTTTTGATTTCCAAATTTATTTGAACAGTTTGCATTTTCATGATAAACACTTGCAAGCCACTGGTCAAACATCTGGCTCATGCTATTTTCTGGAAATTTTGAAAATACGTTGACATTTGCTTTTACATCTTTCATTATTCGGCTCAAAACTCTATCGCCGTTTTTATGCCAGTCCGGTTCGTTTCCGTTATTTTCCCAATATTTGTCAAATTCGCCCTTAAGTTTTTGTATTTCGTCATCAGTCGGAACAACACAGTTTTCTGGAAGTTCTATATGAGGAAGATTTTCTTTTTGTTTTTTCCGTTTTTCCAAAAAATCATCAGAATAAGCAGCTTCATTTTTTTCACCGTTTAAAGAAAAAAGTGAATCCGGCGTGTGTCCCCAGTTTGACCAAAGATGGCTAGTGTTATTCAGCTCTTGATAAATAGAAAGAAATTTTTTCATGGATTTTTCTGTTGAAAGTATTCCATACTTCTCGTGAATGTATTCAATAACCTCTTGTACAGAAAAGTGTACTTTCATCAAGGGAATAATCTCAAAAGCAATGTATTTGCAATTTTCATCATCGCCTGTTTCTTTTGCAAAATAACTGATTATGTTTTGGAAAGCCTTATTTTCTTCATCATAATCAGCAAAACCATAGTGGTCAAAAATTTCTTCTTCTGTAGGAATATAAGGCTTAAATTTTTCGCGGTCTTTAATTATATACTCTTCAAAATTCTTTTCCACAAAAATGGATTTCAGCATATTATCTTCAAAATGGAAATTCCCGGAAACCAGTGCAGCACGTTCAAAAAAGAGATTTAAATTTTTCTTTGAAATTGTGAAATCAGGATAATCGCGTTTATAAATCTGCATAAAAAGATCTGTCGGACACAATCCATACAAACCTGAAAGAACTTCACAATATTGCATAAAATCATATAGAGATTCTGGTTTGTATTTTTTAGCCCTTGTAAGGGCAACCAAATCGAAAACTTTTTCTCGTATCTCATCCGGTACGACAGGAACAGGATTATCTTCATCCTTGGCAAATATAAATAGAAGACCGTTTTGAATTGCCAACATACTGGAACAAATAACATCTTCCTCAGCACCTTCGCCAAATTTTTCTATAAAGTCCGTAAGGGCACGAGTTTTGACATCATCATCTTCTTTTGCCAAAATTGCGGTAATCAACAAAGTATTAGAATCAAGATAATCAAAAAGATAATCAAGCCGTTCCAAAATATTGTCTTTAAGAAAAATCGCCTTGTCTTTTTTTGTTGCAGATTTTTTTATCTGGCCGTCGAGATTCATTTTGTCAATAAGAATTTCAAGCTGGTCTTTTGAATATGAATTCAGACATTCCAGAAGAGTTTTACATGGGTCAGTTTTAATTGCAAATATGTTTTCGGATTTCATAATAATCATTATAGCACGATTTTTATAACGAAAGAAGTAGGTTTTTGCATTCTTTTTTGGTGGAAATTGGTGGAGATTTAAAGTCATAGTTGAAATCTCAACCAAAGTTTTTTTAATACCATAAGAACTTACTAAGGCAAAAATGTGCTCACCAAAAGTACAGGAGCACTACATAAACTATGCAACAGTCGCATAAACTTTTTAATTTAATCAATTTAATCAGAAATACCCTACGCGTACGCATAAGTTTTAATTTTGTCAAATTCAGAAGCATGATTATTTTCTTCTTCTTCCAAATCGTAAAGATTCTGCAAGTTCAGCCAGAATTCGGCAGTTGTTCCAAAGAATTTTGAAAAGCGGATTGCCGTATCTGCCGTTATTGACCTTTTCCCGCGGATAATTTCTGAAATTCTGGTTTCCGGGACATTTATTTCTTTTGCAAGTCGGTACGCACTTACATTCATTGGGGAAAGGAATTCTTCTTTTAAAACTTCACCGGGATGAATGTTCGGCAATTTTTCGTCAGTGATAATCTGTGATTCTAACATTATCTGCTCCTTCATTTTTAAAACTAAAAACAATTCTCCATTGGTCATTTATTCTAATTGAATAAAAGCCAGAAAGATTTACTGAAAGTTGTTCAAAGTGATTTCCCGGTGAAACTCTTAAATCAACAACTTCTTTTGCTGATGCAATCATACGAAGTTTTCGTCTTGCAACATTTTGAATTGCAGGCGGAAGCCTTTTACTTCTTAAGCCGTTATACACTAATTCTGTTTCTGAATCTCCAAAAAACCTTATCACATATACATACTAACGAGAAACAGTAGTATTTGTCAAGTTTTCTTTTTTAGTAACCACTGATTAATTCCCGAATTTTCAAAACTTCAAAAATATGTTAGAATTGG
>CAMEET010000045.1 GCA_945915085.1 uncultured Treponema sp.
CGCAACTTACGTGTTACCGCGGCTGCTGGCACGTAATTAGCCGTTGCTTATTCAAGTATTACGGTCATCCCTGTCCCATTTCCTGATCAGGTTATTCATCATACTTAAAAGGATTTTACAATCTTCCGACCTTCATCATCCACGCGGCGTCGCTCCGTCAGAGTTTCCTCCATTGCGGAATATTCTTAGCTGCTGCCTCCCGTAGGAGTCTGGGCCGTATCTCAGTCCCAATGTGCCCGATCACCCTCTTAGGCCGGGTAGCCATCGTCGCCTTGGTAGGCCGTTACCCCACCAACTAGCTAATGGCACGCGGGCCGTTCCCTCTGCGCAACAAAAGTTGCTTTCATTACAAGCCTCTGAATCTTGCAATCGTATCCGGTATTACCCGGTATTTCTACCGGCTATCCCAGTCATAGGGGTACGTCACCCACGCGTTACTCACCAGTCCGCCACTCTAGGATTTGTGCAAGCACAAATCTTGCCGTCCGACTTGCATGCTTAAGACGCGCCGCCAGCGTTCGTTCTGAGCCAGGATCAAACTCTCCATGATTATTTCATGAGTCCGAAGACTCGTGATTTACTTCATAAAGTGTCCTAACCTAAACTTTTCTATTTAAGTTGAATTGATAGATTCAATTTTATAAAAATTGATAAAACATTTGGTCAACTTTATTTGAACATTCTAGCGTTTTTATTCACTAAAATAAAAAAACTTACTCGTTTTTACTATCTTCCCTTCCCTGTTTTGTCAAAAAACTAATTTTGTTTCGCACTAGTGTTGTGCGACGGTGATAATTAATATATTCTTATTTAAAAAAAATGTCAAGAGAAAATTTGATTTTTTTTAATTTTTTTTAAGATTTTTTTTTCAAATAGATTAAATTTTGAGTATTTATATTTCAAACCGTATCTAAGATTAGAAAAGCGACGAAATGAGCCAAGTATGTGCAAAATCTGTTTTTTACGAAGCAAAAACTACCCGAAAATTACAAACTCGACATTTGCACTGGTTGTAACGGTTTATATGATAATCATTTTTTAATTTAAACTTAGAGTAGATTTATACTTTTATCAAACTGAAAAAAAAGACAATTAATATAGATGAATTATAGGATTTTTATTTTGATACTATATTATGTTCAGCAGAAGATAAAACAACTGGAAATACATTGTTAAATAAAACAAGGTTCCCAGACTGTAACACAAAAAGGGAACCTTGCCGTCCAGCGTTGCTGGACATCGGAGAGAGTTTATCAGCTTATTTACAAGCTGACTAGAATATAATATATAAAAAAAAATATGTCAATAGATTTTACAATTTTTGTAATTTTTTTTTATTTTTTTGAATTTTTTGGTATAAAATCGTTTGGTTTGGTCTATATTATATTCAGGGGATTTTTGGTTAAAATTATATGTGAATTATGGTATTATTTTGATTGACTGGTAATTCTGCGGCAAGGATAGTAGTGCCTGCGAAGCAGTCCACCGCAAGCGAGGCGAAGCCGAGTGCGGAGGATGAGCGTTAGCGAAGCACGGATAGCCTGTTTTTGCGAAGCAAAAGCCGCCCTGATTATTATCATATTTATTATTTTATGGAAGAAAATGTTTTGATTGGATTTTTTGGGTAAATTATGGCGAAAAAAAACGGTTCGATTGTTTATAAATGTTCAAAATGCGGATATTCGCAGCCTAGATGGCTTGGAAGATGTCCTGAATGCGGTAAATGGAAT
This sequence comes from uncultured Treponema sp., assembly GCA_945915085.1. Classification (GTDB taxonomy): domain Bacteria; phylum Spirochaetota; class Spirochaetia; order Treponematales; family Treponemataceae; genus Treponema_D. The sequence goes on from CAMEET010000045.1 coordinate 1,731, forward strand.
TCTTTGGAGGAAGTAATTATTGACAGTTTTGCGGTGCCGGCTGGTTCTGAGAATCAATGTGCTGTAAAACAAAAACCTGTTGATTTAATGGCGGTTTCTTCGCAGAAAAATGTAAGGATTTTGAGTGGGATTGACGAATTTGACAGAGTTTTGGGTGGTGGGGCGACTAAATGTTCAGCTGTTCTGCTTGGTGGGGAACCGGGGATTGGTAAGTCGACGCTACTTTTGCAAACTATTACTTGTATTTCGCAGAAAACTGATAAAAAAGTGCTTTATATCAGCGGTGAGGAATCTGCTGGACAAATTAAGGAACGAGCTGAGCGGCTTGGGGTGAATACTTCGAAGATAAAACTGCTTTGCACTTCGCGTCTGGAAGATTGTTTGGATGCACTTGATGATTTATCGCCTGTTTTTGTGATTATTGATTCTATTCAGACGATTTATTCGGTGCAAGCCGGATTGATTCCTGGAACGATTAATCAATTGAAATATTGTGCAAATGAGTTTATTTCCTGGGTAAAAGAACGGGAAAGCGTTTTGATTATGACTGCACATGTCACTAAAGAAGGAACTATTGCAGGACCGAAGTCGCTGGAACATATGGTGGATACAGTGATTTCTTTTGAACGCAATAATGATGACATTAGATTTTTGCATGCTCAAAAAAACAGATTTGGCTCTGTTGATGAAATCGGGATTTTTTGCATGACTGAAAATGGGTTGGTACCTGTACAAGACCCTTCTTCGTTATTTTTAACTAAAAGAAAATCTGAACAACCGGCCGGAGTTGCATGTACTCCTGTTTTTGAAGGCTCGCGTGTTTTTTTGGTAGAAATTCAGGCTTTGACTGTTCCTGCAAAAGCTTCTATTTCAAGAATTTACAGTGAAAAGATTGATAATGGCAGAATTGCTCGTATTTCTGCAGTGATTGAAAAACGCTGCGGTTTGTGTTTTTCTGATCAGGATATTTATGTGAATGTTGCCGGTGGAATTAAACTTTCTGAAAGTTCTATTGATGCTGCAATTGCGGCTGCGCTTTATTCAGCGAGAACTGACATTCCTGTAAAGGCTGATATGGCTATTTTTGGTGAATTAAGTCTTGCTGGTGAAATCAGAAATGTTGTGAAATCGAAGCAAAGGATTAAGGCGGCTGAAAATTTGGGATTTACGAAAGTTTTGTCGCCAGAGGATGACAGTAAACAAGAGCAAATTTGCGACATTAAGCAGCTTGTAAAAAAAGTTTTTTCTTAAAATGGGTAGATTTGGGGTTATATGTGTCATTTTTTCACTTAAATATGAGTAATTTTGACACAACCTCAAAATTTATCATTTCTTTGGGAATTGCGATTTTCTGTTGGTTTTTCTCTATTTTCTTTTGATTTGAGATTTTAGATACTTATTTTTTTATTCTGGGATTTTTTTGTATTTTCTTGTAAGGTTTGATTAGTTGGCACGGAACTTGCTATATATTTAGTGTAAGCATAAGCCTACAAATATTAAATATAAACAATCAGCGCTTTGAACGCTGCCGCTCATGCGGAGTTCTAAGGAGGTCGATTATGACAGAACTTTCACTTTTTAATTCGCTTTTTAATGATTTGATGGGCAACACATCTGGCAGCTTGTACACTACTGCAAACACACCTCGTGTTGATATTAAAGAAGAAGATAAAGCTTACATTCTGGAAATGGAATTGCCTGGTCGCAACGAAAATGATGTAAGTATTGAACTTGATCACGATTCTTTGAAAATTGCATCTAAGGTTGAAGAAAAAAATGTAACTGAAAAGAAAGAAGATAAAAAAGCTCCAAAGTATATTCTGAAGGAACGAAGATCTTGTAACTTTGAAAGAAGATTTACTTTGCCAAACGATGTTGACACAGAATCTATCAAAGCTAACTTCAAGAATGGTATTCTTTCTATAACAATGGGCAAAAAAGCAATTGCCACTCCTAAACAGATTGCTATAGAAGCTTGCTAAAGTTTTGAAAATGCCTTTACAAGGTTATTGTGATTAATCTTCCATAATAAATAAAAAATTGCAAAACTGAGGTTTATTTTAAACCAATATGTTTTGCAATTTTTTTTGAGTTTTTTGTTTTAAAATACGACAGACAGTCAGACAGTCATAGTAAATGTAGAACTGAAATAGAAATCTATCTTTTTTTATTCGCTTTTTAATGTGGAACCGAAATGAACTAAATAATCGATAAATGAAACATAACTGCAAACAATACAAACAATAAAAAGTATAAGAGAAATTGTTTTTAATATCTGCCAGCATGCAGGAATATTTTCTGTGCGGACAAGGATTTCTAGGAATAATGCATAAAATTCTGAAACTACATACATCACTGTTTTAAATTTTCCACCTTTTCTTGCTGCAATTGCAACTCCTTTTTTTGCTGCAACCATTCTCAAAAAGTTTTGACTGAATTCACGAAGCATGATAAAAAGCAGAATAACGACAGGTAAATACGAAATTTCAGGATTCACAGATTTCATAAAACAGACAAAAGTTGTCAAATGAAGAATAACATCTGCAAAAGGGTCAAAAAGTTTTCCAAAATCACTTACCTCATTATGTTTTCTGGCGTAATGACCATCCAAATAATCAGTAAATTCTGCAAAAATAAGACATGGTAAAGCAATCAAAAGTGATGAGAAAGTAAATTTTCCTGTCCAGATTGGGATAAAATATAATAGGAAGAAAATTGGTGCAAAAATAACGCGAACGAGAGTAAATTTATTTGAAAGTTTCATTTATACATTATCCTTAATCTTAGCACAAAAGTCAATAAGTCTTGAAATCATGAATGATGCTGACTGCAGATTTTGCTTCATACTCAGGCATTTGCGAACGAATAACATTTAAAGCCGATTCCACAACCACTGGAGAATCTGAAACGCCGTGAAGATAGATTGTATTTCCTTCAATTGTGGCGTGCATAAAATCAATGTTTACACGTTCTTCAAAATACAATTTGTTTACGATAGACTGAGCTTTTAACAATTGCTCTATCATCAAATTGCCATCTTCTTCCTGTTGAACAGTAACTTTTGTTTCAACAATATCACCGATAATTTTTGCACAATTATCCAATGAAATCTTTCCTGTATTCAAAATTGCATGGTACAAAGATGCATCATTTATATCAACATTATAAAAACTTCTGTGAAATCCAGCTCTATTTTCATCACTTTCTTGAATTCGCTGAAGAGCCTGCTTTTCATCCCAATTAAATTCGTTTTGAAGGCGTGCAATACGTGTTTTTTCATCTGCAATAAGACGAACTGCAATGTGATTTGGAACATTTTCAAAAACTGCAAAAGCCCCACGACCAATGATTACAACATTTTTCTTTTCTGCAGCTTCAAGGATTGCAAGTTGAGCATAATTAAAATATTCATCGCGACCTTTTGTCAAGGATGCAAAAAATCCAGGCTTTCTTTCGTCAAATTTTGTAAGTTTTGACTCCGGGAATCCCAATTCAACAATTCTTTTTTCAATTTCTTTTCGGGTAACAAAAGTGTAACCAAGATTTCTTGCCAATTTTTCGGCAACTTCATCACCGTGAGCTGCAACTTGTCTGGAAATTGTAATAATTGCCATAAATCACCTCGAATTTTTGATTTTGTTCTAAAATAATATAATTTGATTTTTTCTACCATAATTATAATATGATAAAAACATTTTGAAATTTTGGCATGTACGTCGAAAACCGACAAACTTTATTTTAATAATAAAGCCAGTTTTATTAATTGTCAAAAAAATATTTTGTTATTCTTATATTGAGATTCAATTTTGAATACTCGATTTTTAATCAGTAGTAAAACTTTGACTGTATTTGGAATTGTACTAACGCTTATATGCCAATTCAAAATATTTTTACACGAACTGTAATATACAAGCTGCGTTTTTTTCACGTGGCTCGAGTTTTTAAAGAGTTCGCTAAAACTCGGAAAAAAATGGGTCTGCACAATCAAGGTCTGTCCCTGTTTTTCAGCCATGTCTATTGCTTAATCATAAAAATTCACAAAAACTTAACATTTATTTTTATTCTTTTTTTAGATTTTTTTTAGTTTTTATTTTTATTATTAAATCAATTTAATTTATACAAAGCTTTTTCGGAGGTCTAAAATGAAAAAGATTTTTGCTGCATTATTTGCAACTTTTATGATTGCTGCATCTGTATCAGCTTTTGATGGAGCTACATTCTGGAAGGAATATGGCGGAGGAATTAAGAACGGTGATAATATCGTACATATTGGTGCTGCACCAGATCTATACTACGGTTTTGGTTTACATTTAAACGGAAGTTATGAAAAAGCTGTTCATATCAATGATATGTTACCTTTTACTTTTGGTGGTGTTGCTGGTTTTACTTTTGGTTCTGGTTATTCTAGACTTAATGTTGATGCAATTGCAAAATATCACTTTAATTTTGGAGTTGAACCTCTTGATGTTTATGCTGGTGTTCTTTTAGGTGTAAATGGTTATTTCTGGAGCGGAAATGATCCACGTTTTTATTTTGATTATGGTGGAATCGCTGGTGCTACATGGTTCTTCACAGACAAGATGGGTGTAACTTTGGAAACTGGTTGGCCATACTGGTTGAACGCTAAATTCACATTGAAATTCTAACTTAGTGTAACGCACTATTTTTGTTCAAAGGTTACCTTTTGTTTCTTCTGGAAATTTCAAACTATATTTTTCTGGAAGAAATCCTCCTTTTTTTATTAAAAACTGTTTGTATAAAAAAATTGAACAGACGTTTTTTTGGTAACCTTTGATTTTTTTTTATTTATATCTGATTTATCAAGATTTTTTTCTTTAATCAATATATAATTTTAGAATGAAAAAGATTATCAATCTAATTATCAGTTTGTGTACAATTTTATTACTGATTTTTCTGCTTGTTTATTACATTTTATTTCCAAACACTTTTAAAACTGTCTTTATCATCGGAATTATTTTTATTGCCATTTTAATTTTATATAATTTTTTGATTAGTTTTGGGCTTTCAAATTCCAGGAATACTGAAACCGTACAGGATTTTTTTATGGCTGGAAAAGAAAACTCACCTGTCATTCTGGAAACAAAAAAGAAAGATAAGATTGATTCTTTTGAAATTATTTTAAATCACATTTTATATCCATTACAGATGATTGAATCTGCGCTGAACATTTTGAATTCGAACATTGAAGAAGAAACAAGACGATTTGCATTATCTCTTATTCAAAAAAATACAGAGCAAATTAAACAGATAATCGGAGAAAAAGTGTATAATCTGGATGACGACACTGCGGAAAACGAAATTCCTTATGATTTTGAGAATTTTTATATAAATCAAGAAAAAGATGATAACTTTTCTGAGGATTTTTCTATTGGAATTTTTGGAAAGCCGACTTCTGAAAGGTTGACGCTGCGACTTATTCTGCAATCGTATGGTTTTTTTACACGCATTATCAGTTCGCCTCAGGAAACAGTTTCCCTTATCGAAGACAAGATGATTAAAATTTTGATTATTCTGCCTGAAACTGAAGAAGAAAATGATGAAAATTTTCAGATTTGTGCAAAAATCCGGGAAAAATTTACTTTGCTTGATTTTCCAATTCTGTTAATTGTTAATAAATACCGCTCTTACATCATCAAAAAAAATCACGAACTGCAGATTAATGATTTTTTAATCCGCCCGTTTGATGTGTCTGCGCTGCTCACTAGAATCAAAATGCTGTCTGATTATCAGAATCTTTATCTGCAGCATCAGGAACTTTTGAAATCAGAAAAGGAAAAACGCACTTTCCTTTATTTTGTAACGCACAACGTGAATACTCCGCTGACAATTCTTTTGAATGAAATTGAAAATCTCGCACAACAAGCAGAAAAAAATCATGAAAATGGTTCAAATGTTTTGCAAATCAACCGCTCGAATTTCAAAAATATTCAGGAAAGCACGAACCAGATTAATATCATCATCCAAAATGTGTTGAATTCTTACAAAATTTCGGACGGAAAAGTGCTTGTTTCCCCAAAAATTATAAATTTACAGGATTTCTGCGAAAAGGAAAACAAATTTCTTGCATCAAAAACCGAATTTAAAAATCAGAATTTTACTTTTGAATGTAATCTAAAAAATCCTAAAGTTTTCTGCGACGAACACAGCCTTAAAGGAATTTATACAAATCTTGTGGACAATGCCATAAAATACACGCAATTGAACGGAAATATCTGCGTGAAAATTTCTGGTGACGATGAAAGTGTTTTTCTTTCTGTCTGCGATGACGGGCAGGGAATTTCAAAAGAAAAACAGATGGTTTTGTTTAATCGTTTTGCGAACATCGGTTCAAAAACTACAGGAAAAGAAAAATCTGTGGGGCTTGGACTTTTTGTTATCAATGAACTTTGCATTCTGAACAATATTGATATTGAATATAGAGAAAATTCAAATGCCGACCACGGAAGTATTTTTACATTAAAATTCCAGAAAATTGGATAAGGGTGAATTATGAAAGACAGATTAACCGATGATGATTTCACAGAGAAAAAAAATTTTTTTGATGAAAATGCAGAAGAAAAAGAATTGATTCTTGTGGTGGAAGATTCTGAATATTTAAATGATTATATTTCTAAAAATCTACGTAAAAATAATTACGAAGTGATTCAGTGTCATTCTGAAAAAAAAGCTTACAAACTGCTTGCACAGAATTATTTCAGTTTAGTCATTTTAGATTTAAATCTGGGGGACGAGTCAAAATCAAGCGGGATGAACATTCTGCATTCTATCAGACTGCAGGATAGAATGCTTCCTGTGATGATTGTTTCTTCCATGCAGGATGATAAAACAAAACTGAAAGGTTTTCGTGAAGGCTGCGATGATTTTCTTGCGAAACCATTTTTTATAAATGAATTGATTGCAAGAGTGGACAGAATGATTGAGCGTTTCTCGTTCATGGGAATGGAGAAAAAGATAATTTCCACAGAATATTCGAGCGGAATTTTTCAGATTGATATGGAAAAAGGTCTTGTTTACAAAAACGGAAATCCACTTTCCATGAGAAAAAAGCAGTTTGATTTGATGCTTTATTTTATTCAAAATCCAAATAAAATTTTATCTTTTCAGTCGATTTATCTGAATGTATGGAAAGAATCGCTGCCAGATGAAAAAACTTTGGAAAGTAATATTTACGTAAATATCCGCTCGCTGCGAAGTCTGATTGAAGAAGATAAAAATAATCCGAAACATATTGTTTCTGTGAGTAAATCTGGATATATTTTTGTGCCTGAGTAAAATTATTTTTTAGGCGAAAAAGGAGATGAATAAAGGTAATTCAATCTTTCTTTGATAAAATCACGTCTTTTCATATCAGCAGAAGAAAGAACTTGATATAATTCCTGTTTTGGTGAAATTTTTGCATAACCGATGGAAAGAAGCGGAAGTTCCTGCGTCTTGAAGTTTGATTTTACATAATCTATGAAAAATATTTTTGTAAGTTCATCAAAATCAAGAGAAGGATTTTCTATGATTGCACAGAATTCTTCACTTCCAAGCCGATAGCAGGTGCCGTATTTTTTGAAAAAATCATTAAAGTTTTTAGATACTTCCATCACAATTTGAGAAACTTTTGCACGATTATAATTCATTTTGAGTTTAGAATAATCGTCGATTTCTGCAACAATAATTACGGCATCTTTTTTCTGACTGCTATGCCATTTTTTAAGGCAATTTGAGTTTTTCAGGAAAGTCTGTTCATCAATTTGCTGAAAAAGTGTGTGGTTATAAATGTAAAAAAGCAGAATAGAAATAATGACGCAAAGCCATGTAACTTGAATTTTTGGGTTTATAATCTGAATTGTTGTTCCTGTGCATAAAAACAGCATTGTGCCGAGCAGCATGATATTATTTGTGTGCCAAAATCTCAAAGATAAAATCAAATTTTCGACAAAAAAGAAAAGACTGCAGACTGCATAAACTATAACGTAAACAAAAAATCCTTTTCCCCTAAAATAATTATTGTTTTCATCGATATAGAAAACGCTGGTGCCATTATTCATTATCAAAGAAATGATAAACCATACAGAATAAACGGCACAAAAAATGTACAGATAACGAGTTTTTTTATTCGGATAAATGGAATTCAAAAGTGAAAGCGTAACGGAAGGTGTGAGCGAAAATCCCAGATAATTTGAAACAATATGAATCCACTTGTATTTGACAGGAGCTCCGTTAAAGACGATTGAAAGCACTTCCATGATACAAATGACAAAAACAAAAAGAACTGTTATGAGAAAATGTTTTTTTTGAATTTTATTGATAATTGTATCAGTTAATATGCAAACAAAAAGCAAAAGAAGAGTAGAAATATTTACGAAACTCAATGCTATAAAATAATCTGTCATAAACTTTCAAAAAAGTCTTTCGCTAAAATCACTTTGCATAAACCGCAGTCAATCTCTTGTGCACACACAATGATGTACACAAATTCAAAGTAATTAAAATAATAATTTTACATTTGCGACAAATATTTGTTTAAAATTTCAGTTGCCTGTTTTGGATTTGCCTTACCATGTGAAATTTTCATAACTTGTCCCATAAGCCAACCGACTACATTTGTTTTTCCGCTCTTGAAGTCTTCTACAGCTTTTGGATTTGAAGCAATAACATCCTGAACGATTTTGTCAATTTCACCAGAATCGTTTACAACTTCCATTCCCTTTTCTTTGATGATTTGAGATGGCATTTGATTTGTTTCGTACATTTGAGCAAAAACTTCTTTTCCTTGTTTTGAAGTAATTTTTCCATCTTCAAGTGCATCTGCTAAATCAGCAATGTGAGCAGGTGTGATTTTTACATCGTTTATTGTAAGTTTTTCTTCATTTAAAATGGCAAGAAGTTCTGCAAGAATCAAATTTACAGCTTTTTTTGGATTTTTTGATTTAACTGCAGCTTCTTCAAAGAACATTGCCAAATCTTTTGTAGAAGTGATAGTTTCAACATCAAAATCTGTCATGCCGTATTGCTTTTTGTAACGCTGACGTTTTGCTTCCGGAAGTTCGCCAACCTTTTCTTTTGCCTGATTAATCAATTCTTCGCTGACACTGAAAGGTTTGATATCTGGTTCAACCACAAATCTATAATCAACAAAAGAATTTTTTGTTCGCTGAACTACTGTTTTACCTTCAGCTTCATTCCAGCCCATTGTCACTTTAAATCCTGGATTAAATTCCTGCCGGTCTTCCTGAAATTCTTTAAGCTGACGCTGCGCTTCGTAAGCACAAGCTTCGCGAATAGCTTTAAAAGAGTTTAAGTTTTTAATTTCGGAAATTGGAGTGTGATAAAGTTTTCCATCTTCCCAAACATTTAAGTTGATGTTTGCATCACAACGCATATTTCCTTCTTCAAGATTTCCGTTTGTTACTTTTACATAGCGCAAAATCTCCTGAACAGTTTGCATAAATAAAGCCGCTTCTTCAGGACTTGTCATGTCAGGTTTTGTGACAATTTCGATAAGAGGAGTTCCACAACGATTATAATCAATATAAGAATGAGCACCTTGCAAGTGTAAAGATTTTCCTACGTCCTCTTCAAGATGGATTCTTTCGACACGGACACGACGATATTTACTGCCGTTTGATTCAATAATACAATTCTCACCGATAAAATTTTTGTCACGGCATTTTTGTCCGCCCGGCTGTTCATCTTTTGGGAAATTTCTAAAAGGCAAATCAACATAACCGTTTGTGCAAAGCGGAATATCATACTGAGTAATCTGATAACCTTTTGCCAAATCAGGATAAAAATAATGTTTTCTATCGAATTTTGTAAAACGGGCAATGTCGCAATTCAAAGCCTGACCAGCAACAGCACCAAGTTCAACGTAACCTTTTGAAATGCGCGGCATGGCACCAGGAAGTCCCAAACAAACAGGACAAACTCGAGTATCAGGAATGCCGCCATATTTATTTTCGCAGGCACAGAATGCCTTTGTTTTCGTCAAAAGCTGGGTATGAATTTCGCAGCCGATTACAATTTCCCATTTATCTATCATTTTTGTGAACTCCAAGATTTACTAAATATCCTTTAATTATAACGGAAATAATAATCTTTCTCAAGAGAGAGTTTTTTCTTGACTTGTTTTATGATTTTCAGCGAAATATTACATTTAAATTGTACACTTAACTTTTTTAAATAATTTTCCATAAAATGTTCATTAATTAAATTGAAAGAAACATAAAATCCTTATAAATTTAAAATAATCTTATGTAAAATGTTACCGCCCTTGAATCAAAGTTCCTTTTATTCATGAAAAATAGTCCGCCACTCTCACTAAAAGAAATTTTTGCATTTTTTAAAAACCAACAACAGGCAGAAAAAGCTCTTGAAGGTTGCCTTGCAAAAAATTACATCACGCTCACAGAAAATCAAAAATATACCATTACTCCCGAAGGAAAAAATCAGGTTTATTTTTTTTAGATTTACGTTTCTAATCCGGGCAAGCCCGTAAACAAAACTTTTCGACCTTTCACAAGAAATTTCTTACATTCACTAAAACTGTCTTCCGTCCGTGCCTGTAAATATTTTGAACCACGGAATCTTCCAAGCCCTTCAACGCTGTCCGTCCAGCCGAATTTTACAGAAAAATCTTCATCAAATTCCGCACCGAACACGATTCCGCCTTCTTCAATACTTTTTTCTGCAAGAACCGTAAACATTCCGCCACTGGAACTTTCTTCCCGGATTTTTTCATCATTAGCAATACATGCAAAAGCCTTTTTTTCAGAAAACTTTTCTTCATCATTTCAGCCCTGATTTACAAGACAGTTTTTTTTCACACAAACCGCAGTTCACGCATAAAGAGCCGTCAATTTTTGAATACAAAAAACCTTCAAAATTTGCACAAAGAGAAACTGCTTTTTTCGGACACAACTGAACGCACGCACCACAACCGTTGCATTTTATTACAGGAAGTTCAGCCACGTCAAAACCACCCCCTGATTTTCAAAATCAGTGCATTTCGTTCACTTTTCTTAAGTCCAAAAAGAAGAATGAAAACTCCGCAAAAAATCACGGAAGAAAAAACTACTGTAAAAAACTCTGCAACCGTACTTTTAATCATCACTTTCAAAAGGACTGGAACCACCGCCGAACATACGCTTACAGCCGCAACTGGAAGCACGACCTGTAGGACAAAAGCCCTTAAAGAAAATTCCGTAAGATGTTTTACAATCACAAGTCGCACGACAAATGCATTCGTCCTTTTTATCAGATGCATAGCTTTTAATTATCTGTGGACGAACTGCCGTTTAGAACATCAAGTTTTATTTATCTTCTAGAAGTTTTTCTATATATTCCACTGCTTCAAAAACAAGAGCATCGCAGTGAGTTTTTTTTGATGTACCTGTTTTTGCATTTTCGGCAAGTAAATCTTTACAATCGATAAAGCCACAGTGATTTTGTTTAAAATCGCGGAAGAATTTTTGTGTGATTTCTGGTGAATCCAGTCCTAAAAGTCCCATCGCCATGAGTGCACCAGAAATTGCTCCACAGGTTGAGCCACATTTCATTCCACTGCCGAAGCATGAACCAAGCTGATAAGCAGTTTTGCTGTCCAGGTTTAAATCATCAGAAAATGCCATCAAAACTGACTGAGCACAATTGTGATGAGGCTCAACAATCGCTCTGATTTCTTTTGCTTTTTCCAAATATTTTCCCATATTTCCTCCAAAATTTGTATTTGATGTTTTATTTGTGACCGCGGCAAGGATAGTAGGGGCACCGCAGGTGGCCACTGGACTGAGCGAAGCGAGGGAAGCGGCTGGAGCGATAGCGGAACCCCGAATAGCCTGTTTTTGCGAAGCAAAAGCCGCCCTGATATTTATTAATATCCAAATCCCGACTTTACTCTTTCCATTTTGTGTATTTTTCGCACTCAAGAATTTTTCTTGCATTTTCGACACGCTGTTGGGTCGGACTTTCCAAATCTTTGAGAGGATAATCGATGCCCAAATCTTTGTATTTCATTGCACCAAGTCCGTGGTAAGGTAAAATTTCCACACGCTCAACATTGTGCAATGTGCGGATAAAATCTCGAGTCTGTGTCAAGTATTCATCATTATCGGTGATGCCAGGAACAAGCACGTGGCGAATCCAAATTGGTTTACCGATTTTATCAAGATATTCAAACATTTGTCTGATATTTTTGCCAGTTTTTCCCGTCAATTTGATGTGTTCATCTTCATTAATGTGTTTAATGTCCATCAAAAGGATATCAGTCACGTCCATGAGTTTTTGAAACTTTTCAAACCATTCGCCTTCAGAGGTAAAAGGCGCACCTGAAGTATCGATGCAAGTGTTGATATTACGCTTTTTGCATTCTGTAAACAATTCCAGCAAGAAATCAAGCTGAAAAAGAGGTTCTCCACCGCTAACTGTAATACCGCCCTTCTTACCCCAGTAAGCACGGCAAGACTCAGCTTCCTTCAAAAGTTCATCTACCGAGTACTGTTTGCCTTTTGTCATGTCCCAAGTATCAGGATTATGACAATATTTGCAACGCAAAGGACAGCCGCTAAAAAAAATTATAAAACGACTGCCTGGACCGTCGGCACAACCAAAACTTTCCAATTGATGAATATAACCTTTCATATTAAACCTCACATCAAAAACTGCAAAATCACAATATTACAAAATTCCCAAATCACGAAATTGCAAAATCGCACGTCAAAAAATTTTGATGACTTATTATCTATTAAAACAGCTAAACAGACAAGTGGAATTCGAAAAAATTGTATGGAATGGTGGCAGACATGGTCAGAACTTTTTTTAATAATATTTTAAAAATATTTTCTTCAAAACTATAAAAACTTGTGATATAATAGAAGAACAATTCCATTTCGGCCATTTTTCTGGCTTTTTTACCTAATAATTTATTATAAAAAAGGAGTATTATCAAAATGAGTCAACTGACAGTAAAATATTTTTCACGATGCCTTATCAGAAACATCACTTTCAATATGATTTTACCAAATGATTATATTGATAGAGAAACTGAATACACAAAACGTCCGCGCAAAACTCTTATGCTTCTGCATGGTTACACAGGAGATGCCGGAAACTGGGTTCCTGAAGAGCTAGCAAACAAATATAATTTTGCCATCGTAATTCCAAACGGCGAAAACGGATTCTGGCTGGATGGAATTTCCACAGGTCACAAATTTCAAACGCTCATTGGTGTGGAAATCATAGAATATTTGCGCAAAAACTTTAATCTGGCACAAAAACCAGAAGACACTTATATCATGGGACTTTCCATGGGCGGTTTTGGAGCAATTCACACAGCACTGGCTTATCCTCAAACATTTGGAACAGCAATCGGACTTTCTTTTGCCAACATCATCAATAAAATTTCCCGAATGAAGCCCGGAGATCCAGACAGCCATGCAAATTACGAATATTATCGGGAATGTTTTGGAGATTTAGAAAAAGTCAAAGAAAGCGAAAATAATCCCGAAATTCAAATCAAAAGACTTCTTGCAAACGGTGAAAAACTCCCCGAACTTTACATGGCTTGTGGCAAAGAAGATTTTTTACTGGAAAATGACAGAGAATTCCACAGATTTTTGGAAGAAAACAACGTAAAACACGTTTATTGGGAAGATACAGGAAATCACGACCCAAAATTTTGGGATAAATGCGTACAGAAATTCATTCCAGAAATTTTTGGCTGACAATTATTCAGTAGCATTTCTTGCTTTACACAGTCCTGTGGCCGTTATTTAAACTCAAAAAAATCACATAAATCTCTTGAGTTTTATTGCTCCCTCAGGACAAATTTCGTGACAACAGAAACAATGCAGACATTTAGATTTATCCATAAGTACAGCTGTATTGTTACGACCATCCATAGAAATAATTTTTGCAGGACAAATTTTTTGACACCGTCCGCATTTTTTACATTTTTTCCACAAAATAAACGGAGTTTTCACAAAAACTTTATTTGCCAGAAAATTCACAAACGACGGAACCATTTTTTGAAGCGTTGGCGAAGGTTCATTTACAATCTTAAAATGATTACATCTGCAATCATCTTCGTTTTCACCAAGCACACAGATTTCATCAGGAGAATCGAGCCAAATATGACGGTTCAAAGCATCTTCAAGATTTGTAATTGAATGAGGATTATATCCCACAAGCGACGCGCATTTCCAATCCAAAGCCAAAATATTATCAGAAGCAGCAAGAAAACCAAGCTGAACAGGATCTCCACCACCAGGACCGCCGGGACCTTCCATTCCCACAATTGCATCCATAATTGCATAAGAAGGTTTTGCAGCCAGATTTAAATCAGTTAAAAATGCAGCAAAATCAGATTTTTTAGGAAAACGGTAATGCATTTCTGCTTTTTCAAGTCCAACCATCAACCCAAAAAGATTTTTCATAGCACCAGTATACGCCATAAGTTGATGACTTTTGAGTTTTGCGACAGAAACAACCATATCCGCTTTGCAAAAAGCCTGTGCAAAATTAAACTGTTTTACAATTTTTCCATCAGGACATTCCACAACAGCACATTCTTTAAAATCAAGCCACGAACCGCCGTTTTGCACAACCATATCATACATGCCAGTAGCTTTAGCAGCATTCGTAGAATTAGCAATTGCAGGAGATTCGCCGGCAAACACATGAGCACCAAGTTCCACAAAAGCCTTAACTACAGCACCAACCACCACCGGATGCGTACACACAGCAAGTTCAGGCTTTTTCGGATACAAAATATTCGGCTTCAATAAAACATTTTTTCCGCTCACATTTCCAGGCGGCACAAGTTCAAAAAGTTTCTTTACACTGGCAAAAACTTTTTCAAACTCATAATCACAGCATTTTGCAAGAGCTACGTTTTTAGTCATAATTAAAATCCGCTAACAAAACTGTTTCAATACAGAATGATAGATTTCGAGACCTTCATCAATCTCTTTATCAGAAATATTCAGCGGCGGCAAAAACCTCACAACATCGCTGCCAGCAACAGTAGTGCAAAGACCTTTTTCCAAACAATGCAGTTCCACATCAAAAGGCTTCACTTCAGGCGCAAGCTGAGTTCCAATCATAAGACCTTTACCACGAACTTGTTTTACAATCGGCAGATTCCAGCTTGAAATTACAGAACGCATATAATCGCCAGCCTGATTAACTCTGTTCAAAAAATCCCAATCAGAAACAGTTTCCACAACAACTTTACCAGCCGCACACGCCAAAGGATTTCCGCCAAAAGTTGACTGATGATCACCTGCAGCAAAAACATCACGAGCTTTACCGCGCATAAGACAAGCACCCATAGGAATTCCACCAGCAATTCCTTTTGCCAAAGTCACAACTTCAGGTTCAATTCCAAGCCAGTCACTTGCCAAAAAAGTGCCTGTTCTGCCAATTCCAGTCTGCACTTCATCGCACATAACAATCGCACCAGCCCTTCTAGCAGCATCAGCAGCCGCTTTCGCCCATTTTTCATCAATAATATTCACGCCGCCTTCGCCCTGAATACATTCCAAAAACAAAGCAGCCGTAGAATCATCAAAAGCATCATTCAAAGCATCAAAATCATTCGCTTTAATAGTTTTAAAACCTTCAACATAAGGAGCAAAACATTCAGGATGGAATTTTTCCTGCCCAGTTGCAGTCAAAGTTGCCATAGTTCTTCCGTGAAAAGATGATTCAAGAGTAACAATTGTCTTCCTTTTTTCACCGCCATTCAAAAAACCATATTTTCTTGCCACTTTTATTGCAGCTTCGTTCGCTTCTGCCCCGGAATTTCCAAAAAATCCTCTCTCAAAATTTGTCACCTTCAGAAGTTCATCAGCAAATGCAAGCCCAACATCAGAAAAATAATAATTCGAAATGTGAATCTGCTTTTTTGCCTGATTGCTCACAGCTTTCACCAGCGGTTTATAATTGTGCCCCAGACAATTCACCCCAATTCCAGCAATAAAATCAATATATTTCTTGCCGTTCGAATCCCACATCGTGGCACCTTTTGCTTTTTCAAAAGTTACATCAAACGAACCATAATTATTCACAATTTTTCTTTCCATAATATCACCTCACATTTTTTCCATTCTATAATAAATATCTGGGCGCTCGGGCGGCTGTTCCGCAGCTTGCTAACGCTCGGCCTCCTCACTACGCTTCACTACGTTTCGCTCCGTTGCGGTGGCTCACGCTTCGCGTGCCTGCTCCATAGCCTAGCGCTGGCTCTGGCTCGTGCTGTAAAATCCCATACCACCAAAAATTTCGTTCGCACGAGCCGCGAGTTTTTTAACGCTTTCGCTAAAACTCGTATACACTTTGTTTTAACAAGCACTGGCTCTGGCTCGTGCTGTAAATTCTCACACCAACAAAAATTCCGTTCGCACGAGCCTCAAATTTTGGCGTTGATTTTATTCAATCGCTTTTAGAACAATCCAGAAATCACGCCATTATCATCAACATCAATTTCCAATGCAGCAGGAGATTTTGGAAGACCTGGCATCGTCATAATATCACCTGCGAGCGCTACAACAAAACCGGCTCCTGCGTAAAGCTGCACATCTTTAATTGGGAAAATGTAATCTTTTGGAGCGCAAAGCATTTTTGGATCATGACTGATTGAATTCTGCGTCTTTGCAATGCAGATTGGAAGATTTTTGTAACCGTTTTCCTCAAAAGATTTGAGTTTTTTCAATGCTGCACTGTCAAATTCAACATCTTTTGCACGATAAATCTCTTTTGCAATAGTACGGATTTTTTCTGTCAATGGCAATTCGATATCATACAAAGGATGAAAATCTGCATTACCTTTTTCAACAGTTTCTGCAACTTTTTGAGCAAGTTCTTTTGTTCCTTCACTGCCTTTTCCCCAACCTTCAGAAAGAACAGCTTCCGTTCCTGCTTTTTTACAAAGTTCCTTCAAAAGATTGATTTCTTCATCAGAATCAGTGATAAATTTATTTACAGCAACAATAGCAGGAAGTCCAAACTTTGCAATATTTTCGATATGAACTTTGAGATTTTCAAAACCTTTTTCCAAAGCTGCACAATTTGGCAAAGACAAATCATTTTTAGCGACACCACCGTGCATTTTGAGTGCGCGAATTGTTGCTACAATTACGACAGCATCTGGTTTTAGACCTTGAGTTCGGCATTTTATATCCAGAAATTTTTCTGCACCTAAATCTGCTGCAAATCCAGCTTCAGTCACCACATAATCACCAGTTGCAAGGGCGCAAAGAGTTGCATTGATAGAATTACAGCCATGCGCAATGTTGGCAAAAGGACCACCATGCACAAAAGCAGGATTTTTTTCGAGAGTCTGCACAAGGTTTGGCTTGATTACATCTTTGAGAAGAGCCGCAATTGCTCCAGTACATTTAAGCTGTCCAAAAGTAACATTTTGTTTTGCATAATTCTGACCAATGACAATATTGTCAATCCGCTTTTTTAAATCAGAAATTGTTTTTGAAAGGCAAACGATTGCCATGATTTCAGATGCGACTGCAATAGTAAAATGATCTTCGCGAGGAACGCCTTGCATTCTGCCACCAAGACCAATCGTGATATTTCGCAGAGCGCGATCATTCAAATCAACACAGCGTTTCCATGAAATAGTGCGCGGGTCAATATTTAATTCGTTTCCCTGCTGCAGATGATTATCGATTAAAGCGGAAATAAGATTATTTGCAATAGAAATTGCGTGAATATCGCCTGTAAAATGCAAGTTTATGTCTTCCATTGGAACAATTTGCGCATAACCGCCGCCACAAGCTCCGCCTTTCACACCAAAACAAGGTCCAAGACTTGGTTCGCGCAAAGCAACAACAGTTTTTTTACCAATTTTGTTTAAACCGTCAGCAAGCCCAATAGAAACTGTAGATTTTCCTTCGCCGGCTGCTGTTGGAGTGATTGCAGTAACAAGAATCAGTTTACCAGGATTTTTTTCTGCTTTTTCCTGTAGAATTTTGAGTTCATTGAAAGAAATTTTTGCTTTATAGTTGCCGTAAAGTTCCAGATTTTCCGAAGAAATATCTATTTTCTGTGCAATATTAACAATTGGTTCCATCACATTTTTTTGAGCAATTTCAATATCAGTCATAAATTTCTCCTCGCTAACGACGCGCATGAATGTAGCGCATTTGTTTGCAATGAAAACTCTCATTGTAAAAAAGATTTTACCTTAAAATCAGGAAATAATCAAATAGATGAATTGAATCACGTGGAGGCTGCAAAATGGAGGTCTGTGCTGAAAATTTGCAAAAAAGACCTGCTATGAAATGTCAATCAGATGATTGAGATTTCATTGCTTTTT
>CAMEET010000046.1 GCA_945915085.1 uncultured Treponema sp.
CAGCATAAATTTTATCGCGTTCCGAATTTGGAGTTTTTCCAGTGATGAGAGGAACGTCTAGTTCTTTTGCAATCAGATTAAGTTGCTGCAAATATTGACCAATCACAAGTATTTTATCATCAGGACATTTTTGAATAATTTCCTTCACAATCGGCAATTTTTCCGGATTCATACTTGCAATTTTGTGTTTTTCCCGTGCAGTTGAAACAGCATAATCAATTTCGGACGAAACAGGTAAATCAATGCGCACTTCAATACATTCAGCATCTGCAATCCAATGTTCACGTTCCAGTTCTTTCCATGGAACATCATATCTTTTTGGACCAACCAGACTGAAAACATAACCTTCACAACCGTCTTCGCGCACAAGAGTCGCCGTAAGACCAACACGACGCACAGCTTGAAGTTCAGCAACAACTCTGAAAACAGGAGCTGGAAGCATATGCACTTCATCATAAATAATAAGTCCCCAGTTACGTTTATGAAAAAGTGAAAAATGAGGATACGGACCTTCTTTATCAGGACGCCAAGTCAAAACCTGATAAGTCGCAACAGTAACAGGTTTGATTTCTTTATTTTCGCCAGAATATTCAGCAATCTGCTCCCTGTTCAAATCAGTTTTATCCAAAAGTTCATCAATCCATTGATGGACAGCAGAAATATTTGTTGTAATAATCAAAGTACTAGTTTTAAGCATGTCCATAATCGTCATGCCGACAATAGTTTTTCCAGCACCACAAGGCAAAACAATTGTTCCAAATCCAGTACCAGGCCCTTTATCGCCAATTAATGCTTGTGCCGATTTTTTTTGGTAATCACGAATAATAAATTCTTTGCCATTTGATAGTTTATCTCTCAAATTGATAGTCAGACTTTCACCATCACAAAGCGGAACTTCATCTTTAACCGGCCATCCTGCCTGCAAAAGCAGCTGCTTGATAGTCCCTCTATCAGTTAGTTTCAAAATATATGAAAATTCAGGTGCATCAGGTGCAATTAACTTCACAGGGACAGTTAAATATTTTTTTACAGAATTATTTGCACCAATTTCTTTGTAAACGGCAAGGCTGTCAGCCACCAAAAACAAATACTGCTCCCTAATTTTCTGATATTTTTCCTTTCCATCTTCAGATTTGTTCACAATCACCTTTTCTTCGTCATCAGCAAAATGAACATTCGGTGCATCAATCAATTTGATTTTTCCAAATCGACTCGAAATTTCTTTAATCCATACAATAATCGACTGAGGAACATCATAACGAGCATACTTTTGAAGAACAGCAACAGCATCATCAGCAGAAAAATTCGCACTGGCAGCATTCCAAAGAGAAAGAGGAGACAATTTATAAGTATGCAGATGTTCAGGCGATTTTTCCAACTCAGCAAATGGAATCAGAGCATTTCGACACTCTTCCGCTAAAGGAGCATGCACATCAAGTAAAAGAGAACGGTCACCTTGAACAATCAACGGATTTTCATAATTCATCGTAACTTGTAATTATAATTTAAAACAAAAAATGTTTAAAGAGAAAAACTTTTATGTAACAATAAAAGTAAAAATAATGAAAAAGCTCACTTTCTTCTATATTAAAAGTCAAATTTTGCTTCGTAAAACAGGTAAACTTAGGTCTGTCCCCATTTAAATTCCACACTTCGTAAAAACAGGGACAGACCTTGTTTTAAACAAATTTAAACGAGTTTTAGCGAAGCGTTAAAAAAACTCGCGGCTCGTTAGAAGAAAATTTCGTTGATGTGTAAATTTTCAAAACGAGCCAGGGACAGACCTTGTTTTAAAAATGCAAAAGATTATTCGTATAATTTTTGCAAATCTGTGTCGTCTAGAAATTTGTATTCACCTAAGGAAAGATTTTCGTCCAGCTGCAGCTTTCCCATTGAAATGCGTTTCAGATAGACAATTTTGTTTCCTACTGCAGCAAACATTCTTTTTACCTGATGATATTTTCCTTCATAAATTGTCAGAAGTGCTGTTTTTTCATCTTTCCAGTCAATAAACGCACTTTGACATTTAAATCCAGGTTCATTATCATCGGGGCCTACAAAAATGCCTTCTGCAAACAAAGCTGAAATTTCTGCCTGCTTTTCTTTTGTTTCTACGTGTTCCAGTCCACAAAAATAAGTTTTACTGATATGAGATTTTGGTGAAATCAAGCGGTGGGTCAATTCGCCGTCGGTTGTAAATAAAAGAAGTCCTTCTGTATCCATATCCAATCTTCCAACCAGATGAAGTTTTTCAACTAAATATGGAGTTCTAAGGCTTTCATCAAGCAAATCAAAAACAGTTTGATGTTCACCATCTTTGGAACTTGATACGACATGTTGTGGTTTATTCATCATCAGATAGATGTTTCTGTGGAAATCAATCTCCGTACCGTCAACGGAAATGACATCATTGTCTGCATCTATCTGAATTGAAGAATCGAAAATCTGCTTTCCATTCACCAGAACTGTTTTGGAACGTAGCATCTTTTTGATATCTTTTCTGGAACCAAATCCTTCATGAGAAAGCAGTTTATCAAGCCGTTCTTTTGCCATTTTTATTTTCTGTCAAGCATCGGAATGTAAGGGCGTTCTTCAGAAACATTTTTGTAAGCAGGACGATAAATTCTGCCGCCACTGACAATCTCTTCTATTCGGTGTGCAGACCATCCGGCAATTCTTGAGATTGCAAACAATGGTGTGAATAATTCGCGTGGAATATTGAGCATTGTATAAACAAAACCAGAATAAAAATCAACATTTGAACACACTTTTTTATCTGAGTGATGAACTTCCTGAATGATAGAAGGCGCAACTTTTTCGATTGTGCTGTAAAGTTCAAATTCTGCAAGACAATTTTTTTCTACTGCAAGCTGACGAGCTTTTTCCTTCAAAAGTACTTCACGAGGATCGCTGATTGTGTAAACTGCATGACCCATACCATAAACAAGTCCAGTGCGGTCAAAAGCCTGTTTTGTAGCAATTTTTTTGATATATTCTGCAACTTCATTTTCATTTGACCAGTCTTTTACATTTGCTTTTATGTCATCCATCATTTCAACAACACGAATATTTGCACCACCATGACGGCGACCTTTGAGCGAACCTACAGCTGCGGCAATTGCAGAATAGGTATCTGTATCTGCTGATGAAACAACATGGACTGTTAAAGAAGAGTTATTTCCTCCTCCGTGTTCAGCGTGAAGAATCAATGCCAAATCCAAAGTTTCAGCTTCAAGACGTGTATATTGTTTGTCTGAACGAATCAGGCGCAAAAAGTTTTCTGCTGTGTAGAGTTCAGGTTTTGGATTATGCACAAACATTGATTTATTATCATAATAACGGCGTTTTGCCTGATATCCATAGGCTGCCAAAGTTGAAAAACGAGCAATGAGCTGAACGCATTGTTTGATGACATTTCCAACAGAACGATTTTCAGGATCATCATCATAAGAATAACTTGCAAGAACTCCTCGCGCAATTTTATTCATGATATCGTTTGAAGGTGCTTTCATAATCATGTCTTCTGTAAAATTTGGAGGCAAAGTTCTACATTCTCCAAGATAATCACAGAATTTCTGAAGATTTTGCTGAGTTGGAAGTTCTCCAAAAAGCAAAAGATATGCACACTGTTCAAAACCAAACTGATGATTTTTTTCAGCATCCCTTACAAGGTCTTCAACATTATATCCACGGTAAATAAGACGACCAGGAACTGCAATTTTTTGACCGTCCTTAATTTCATAACCAACAACATCACCAATACGAGTAAGTCCAACCAAAACACCAGTTCCATTTGCATTACGCAAACCACGTTTGACTTCATACTTTTGATAAAGTTCAGGATTGATTGGATCATTGTGGACAGCAAGTTTTTCGAGCTTCTTAATAATCATCTGTTCTTCTTTTTTTGTAGTCATAAAAGCCCCCATATTGTTGGATTTATAAGGTTAAATATCGAGTTTTATCTTTATATTTTGGATCCCTAGTTTGCAATGCAAACTAGCGCTTTTCAGGGTTCCGTACGCACTTTGTGCTACCTTCATTCCTTCGCTACGCTTCGGAACTGGCTTCGCCAGCCCTTACAATCCTTGCCACGGTTTTAAAATCGAAAACTCGAAATTGAAACTAATAGAAAATTATGGCTAATTTTAACTAAATTTGCGGTTTGTTGCAAGTTCGAGAAAGTATTATTGTTAGTAAAAGTAAAAAAAATTAATATTACTGCAGAATCATCTTATCGCTGATTATCTGGTGATTTTTTATCTGTTTAAAACGGTCGGCTAAATCCTGCAAAGTAAGTTTCTGTTTTTCTGCTTCTTTTATATCCAGAATTATTTCTCCACCATCCATCATCAAAAGACGATTTCCGTAATCCAAAGCTTGCTGCATATTGTGAGTAACCATCATTACCGTAAGATTATTCTCTTGTGCAAATTTTTTTGTCAATTCCATAACGATAGCCGCATTTGTTGGATCGAGAGCAGCCGTATGTTCATCCAAAAGCAGGATTTCAGGATTTGAAAGAACTGTCATGAGAAGGGTGAGAGCCTGTCGCTGTCCACCTGAAAACTGTTCAACATTATCATTCAGGCGGTCTTCCAGTCCCATATTCAATTGTTTGAGTTTTTCGCGGAATTCTTCTTTTTTCTTTTTGGTTAAACTGATTTTTAATCCTTTCCAGCCTTTTTTACTGCAAATCATCATATTGTCTGTCAGAGACATTTTGCCGGCTGTTCCTAAAAGTGGATTTTGAAAAATGCGCCCGATGTAAGCTGCTCTTTTGTATTCAGGCTGTTTTGTGATTTCCTGCGAATTCAGAAAAATGTGTCCGCATGACGGCTGCAAAGTTCCGGAAATGACATTATAAAGAGTAGATTTTCCAGCACCATTAGAACCAATCACCGTGATAAAATCACCTTTCTGTATTTCAAGATTAATATTTTTTAACGCGATATTTTCATCAGATGTTCCTGGATTAAAAGTGATTCCAATATTTTCAAGTCTAAGCATTTTTTCCACCTTTTTTTGTTTTCAGTTTTGCAATCACAAGGCAAATAATAATCAAAATGCCGGTAATGAGTTTGAGATCATTTGCAGTCAGATGGATGTAGTGCCCATAACGGCGTGCCAAAAGCATAAGTGCACGATAAATTATGGAACCAATTAGAACTCGCAACGTAATCCAAGTAATTTTGTTAGAACGGATTATAAATTCTCCAATCATCAAAGAGGCAAGACCGCTTACAATGATTCCAGTTCCACTTCCAACATCAGCAAAACCATTATACATACTTGCAAAGGCACCGGAAAGCGCTGCAAGTCCGTCTCCGACGCAAACTCCAATTCCACGAACAATCTGAGGATTTACACCCTGAGAAATGACCATCTGCTGATTTGAACCGAGAGCACCCATTGTCAAACCTAAATCTGTATGGAAAAACAAATCCAGAAGCAGTTTAAAAATCAAAATAAAAATGATTAGAAAAATCAAAATGCCAGTTTCGTTTGGAATGTTTGGGAATTTTGATTCTGTAAATGAAATGATTCTAGAAAAAGTTGTAGGAATACGCAAAAAAGAAATGTTTGCACGATTTGACATAATCCTTAAATTTACAGAATAAAGCATTGTCATCATAAGGATTCCGGCAAGCAAATCTGGAACTTTGAGCTTTGTGTAGATAAGAGTTGTGCAAAGTCCGGCAGCACATCCGCCCAAAAAGGCCATGAGAATGCCGACAGAAGGTGCAAATCCGTGAGTCAAACAGGCAGCTAGAATGCATCCGCCCATAGGAAATGCCCCGTCCACAGTCATGTCGCAAAAGTTCAAAGTTCTGTAACTGATAAACAGTCCCAAAACCATAATTCCGTAAATAAAACCTTCAATTAAGATTGTTTCTATCATAAGAAACATTATAACAAGTTTTTGAAAAATAGCAAGATTTTGGTGTGCAAGTTTTCAGCGCAAGTTACACCTTGTTTTAAATAAAATAGAGGTCTGTCCCTTTTTTTAGCAAAGTTTAGTTAGTCAGTCGCCTTTCACAGCTCGCTACCGCTCGGTCCTTCGGACTCGACTTCGTCGCCTGTTCAAGCCTCGGTGCGCTGTATAGTTTAAAACCCTGCAAATCAGACAGTCAACTGGCGAATTAATCTAAAATCACACAGTGAAAATAAAAGCATGGACAAATCTTGTTTTAAACAAAAATTTTATCAAGTTTTTTAGCGAAGCGTTAAGAAAAACTCACAGCACGTGCAAACTAAAACGGACGTTGGTGTTTATATTTTTCAGCACGTGCAGCAGAGCAAACGCATTATAAAAAATATTTTCATAAAAGTTGGCGCGAGGGAGTGAGACACAGGGCAAAAAGACTTTTTTTGGGGCTGCCGCGAGAGCGGCATTATAATAGTTTCTATACCCCAAAAAACGTCTAGCGCATTATTGCGCGTTTTTGACCTGTGAATCACGACCGGGAGCCAGATATTACAACTAATCATTTTATAATGCGTTTGCCCTATCTAAAACTTTGTCTTTTATTTTTTCCATATTAGTGTTATAATTTTTATATGTCACAAATAATTCCAGTAGCAAGCGGAAAAGGCGGTGTTGGAAAAAGCCTTCTTTCTGCAAACTTAGCAATCGCTTTAGGACAGCAGGGAAAAAAAGTTGTTCTTGCTGACCTTGATTTGGGTGCTTCAAATCTTCATCTTGTGATTGGGCAAAAACCGGGTGCTGCAAGTCTTGGCTCATGGTTTACTGAAAAAAGCGATTTTAAAGATATCATTCAACAAACTGACTATCAAAATGTAAGCTTCATCGCTGGTGATAGTCAAATTCCAGATTTAACTTCCCTTAAACATGTACAGAAAGTCAGATTAATCAGAAATCTTAAAAATATTGATACAGACTACATCATTTTAGATTTGGGTGCCGGTACTCATCAATTTATTCTTGATATGTTTTTGCTTTCTCCTCAGGGAATTGTTGTTTCGGCTCCAGCTGTTACTGCAACTTTGAACGGTTATCTTTTCTTAAAAAATGCGACTTTCCGTCTTTTGTACACGACTTTTAAACGTGGCACTCCTGGCCGCGCTTACCTTGATAACCTCAAAAAAGATTCTGCAACGATGCAAAAACTTTACATTCCAAATCTTATTCAAGCTCTTGCCAACTGCGATCCTGCTAATACTCAAATTTTCATAAGCAGAATGCAGCAGTTCCGTCCGCGTCTTGTAATGAACATGATTGAAGATCCTAAAGATGCAGACCGCGCTCAACGAATAAAATCTTCATGTAATCAGTATCTTGGTCTTGAAATTGAATATCTTGGTTTGATGTATCGTGATATGCTGCAGGATAAAGCTCTTGCTTCTCAATTGCCAGTTGTGGTTTACAAACCTCAGTCTGTTTTGGGGCAGGCAATCTATAGAATTGCAGACAAAATTATTTCGACAGTTCCTCACCAATTTGATGCCGCGTTTAATCCTGATAGTTTTTCAAATGATAATTTTCAACTTGCCGAAGAGGATGCAACTGAAGATTACAATTTGAAACTTTCAGGAATTGATGACCTTGTTTCCAGCGGTTCACTTTCAATAGGGGAACTTGCAGAAATGATTAAAACGCAACAGTATGAAATAAATCAACTTAGAAAAGAAAACAATCTGCTTAAATCAAAACTTGTAAAAGCAAGCGAACAGGGATTTAGGATTTAAGGATACAAGTTTCTGGAGGATTTAATAATGTTTTTATATTTGAATTATCCGTCATGGATTCATCCCGAAATTTTTCCAAGCGTAAAATTTTTGGGTTTAATCCGCTGGTACGGACTTATGTATTGTTTCGCTTTTTTGACAGCTTATTTTGTTTTGAAAAAAGTTGCAAAAGAAGGCGCTCTTGATTCAAAAAACTACAAATTCAAAGAAGATGATTTGTTCAGTTTTATTACAACTGGAATTGTCTTTCTGCTCATTGGTGCAAGAATTTTTTCTACTTTGATTTATGATACTAGTGGAGTTTACTGGAAAAAACCGTGGCTTATTTTCTGGCCTTTTGATTCTCAGGGACATTTTACTGGACTTGCTGGAATGTCTTATCACGGCGGTTTTGTTGGTGGACTTTTGGGAATGATTATCTGGTGTAAACGTCATAAACAGCCGATTGGCAAGTGGATTGATGCAATGGTTTGTGCAATTCCACTAGGTTATACATTTGGACGTATTGGTAATTTCTTAAATGGTGAACTTTACGGTAGAATTACAACTATGCCTTGGGGAATTGTTTTTCCTGAGGCAGAAAAATTTTCTTCAAATCTTTTGTGGGTTCAGGAATTTGTGGCTAAAATCGGAATGAACATCACTGCTGATAAACTTGTAAATCTTCCACGTCATCCAAGTCAGCTTTATGAAGCATTTTTTGAAGGAATTGTTCTCTGGCTCATAATATGGTTTTTCCGTAAACATAAAAAATTCGACGGTATGCTCGGCTGCATTTACACGGCAGGTTACGGATTTTTCCGCTTTATAATAGAATATTTTAGGGAACCAGATGCAGATATCGGCTACAGAATTGCAAAAGATTCGTCGGCACCGATTTATACAAATACATCGCTTTTGAACTTTTCTACGGGACAGATTTTATGTTTTATCATGATTCTCTTTTCAGTCGGAATCGGTGTATTTTTATTTATTCGACAAAAAAGAAAAAATAATACCAGATAATTTAAAAACTTAGGAGTTTGATTTTTATGTCAGTTATTCAGGGAATACTTTTGGGAATTTTACAGGGAATTGCGGAGTTTTTACCGATTTCTTCTTCAGGTCATCTTGCAGTTGCACAAAACATTTTTGGGCTGGATGATATTCCTCTTTTGTTTGATGTTTTTCTGCATCTTGCAACTTTGGCTGCTGTATGCCTTTACTTTTGGCGAAAAATTTGGGAACTTTTGAAATGTTTAGGCAGATGGATTTCCAGAAGTCCTAAACTAAAAGAAAATTCTCAAGAATTTGATTCTGTTTTGGCTCAAAAAGACCAGGCAGACAGAAAAATCATCATCGCAATCATCCTTTCTACTATTGTAACGGGTGTGATGGGAATTGTTTCCAGCAAAATGATTCCAAATCTTTCTATAAAAGTTACTTGTTGCGGATTTATTGTTACTTCGCTGTTTTTGATTTTGTCTTCTGTCATAGAAAAAAGAAATGCAAAACTTTCAAACAATTCTGATGATATTAAAAATCCAGGGGTTTCAAAAGTTCAGGCTTTGATTATCGGATTTATGCAGGGAATTGGAACTTTACCTGGTATAAGCCGTTCTGGTTCAACGATTGCCGGTGCTCTTTTTTGCGGAGTGGATCGTTCTTTAGCTGGAGAATATTCTTTTATCATTTCCATTCCGGCAATTCTCGGTGCATTTGTTCTTGAACTGAAAGATTTGGGTGAAGTTTCTTCAACAATTGGTGCGGCTCCTGTTATTGCTGGTTGTGCAGCTGCATTTGCCGCCGGATACATATCTCTGACTTTATTGATGAAAATGATTAAAAAAGGCAAATTACAATATTTTGCACTTTATTTGATTCCTTTGGCTGTTTTGGGATTAATTTTCCTGAAGTAGATTTTTTTTGATACAACGAATGTGCATCGATACGATAAAAAATAACCTGATGTTGCGCTACCTTTAGCACAATGTTGTAAAAGGATTCGATGCTACATTACGCTACCGTAAACGCAGTCTTTTTTTTATGGGGGAGATTGTCTAAAAACTCAAAGCCCTAGTGTTAAATTTGATGGGAAAGACAAAAAACGACACTAAATATGGGGTTTGAGGAAGAAAAAACAACCAAAAATGTAGTTTTTAGACAGTCTGGGGGGGTATCGCCATCCATGGCTCGTCGCTAACGCAGTGCTTTAATGGGAGAAAATATGAAATTGAATAAAAAAATTGCTTTGGTGTTTTCTGCATTTGTGCTTACTCAACCTGTGATTTTTGCAAAAGGCAACGTTTTGCAGGAAATTGCTGTTTTGGAATTGGAACTTGTAAAACTGAATACGAAAACTGGTGAATATTCAGACTGGTCTGATGCCAAAATTGATGCAAAAATCAAAAAAACAAAAAAAGAATTGGAAAAAAAGCGGGCTCAAGCTAAAAAAGAAGCTGAAAAAGACGGAAAAAAGGCAAAAAAGTCTTTAAAGAAAGCTGGAAATGATGTAAAAAACGCTGGCAAAGAAGTTGGCAATGCCGTAAAAAACTTTTTTGATTAATCTGCATTTTTAGCAGAACTAACCAATCAACGAAATGAAAAAAGTATTTGAAAATCCTTCGGAACTGGAAAATTTAGCAAAACAGGAACTTTCCATTCCGCCTTTTTTGATGATGGAAAATGCTGCTCGGTTTTTGTCTGATTTTATTATCAACATCATCAAAAAGGGAAAAATAAGTCAGATTGTGATTCTCTGTGGAAAAGGCAATAATGGCGATGATGGTTTTGCTCTGGCAAGACTTCTACGCACAGCTTATGAAAATCTTTCTGTTACGATTCTTGTACCGCAAATGCCTGTTTCAGCAGAAGCAAAAACTCAATTTGAAATGTGCCAGAAACTCGCTATCCATACTGTTTTTTCCGACGAAATCAATACTTTTTTACAGAATCTTGCTGCTGATTCTCAAATCAATTCTGATTTTAATAATTTATATAATTTCTCTGATTTTAAAAATCAAAACAATTTTTCTTCATTTTCTTCTATTATAGTGGATTGTCTTTTTGGAATTGGGTTTCATGGAGAACTTTCAAAAGAGTTTTTGCAGATTTTTGATATTTTAAACAAAATCAAAGCTGTCAAAATTGCATGCGACATTCCTTCAGCATTGTATTTTCATGCTGATTTTACAGTCACAATGGGTGCGCATAAAACTGCGCTTTTCAGTGATAAAGCAAAAGCTGTTTGCGGAACTATAATTCAAGCTCCACTTGGCATTCCATCAAACGTTTTTGAATCTTTTTTACCGCCCGACGCATTTTTACTGGAAATGTCGGATGCAAAACTTCCTTTTAGAAAAAATAAATCTGCACATAAAGGAACTTACGGTCATACTTCAGTTTTTGCGTGTCAAAAATCTGGAGCAGCAATTCTCGCTGCCACAAGTGCATTGAATTTTGGAAGCGGACTAACTTCACTGATTAAAACTTCTTTTTCAGATTTGGATCAGTTCAAAATTTCTCCTGAACTTATGATAAATGATTTAATTCCAGCTAAAACGACAGCAATTGTTTTGGGGCCTGGATTTTGTGAAGATGAAAAATCTGTTTTGATTTTTGACGAAGTTTTGGAATGGTTCAATAAAACAGAAAATCCTGCAATTGTGCTTGATGCAGGTGTTTTTAGCTGTAAGAATTTTATTCCTTTTTTGAAAAAATTAAATTCTATTTCCAACGCAAAAATCGTTTTAACTCCGCACCTGCTGGAAATGTCACGTTTTCTTGAACACTTAAATAATTTTTTTCCAGAAAAATTTCAGGATTTTGATAAAAATGATTTTTCTGTACAAACTCTGGCAAATAATCCAAACAAAAAAATCGCTCTTTCCAAAAAAATTATGCAGATTTTCCCAAATGTAACGATTGTAATAAAAAGTGCAAATACTTTTATTACAACAGAAAATCAGGTTTTTATCTGCGATGAAGGAAGACAGAATCTTGCAAAAGGTGGAAGTGGCGATGTTCTTGCAGGGTTAATCGGTTCTCTTCTGGCTCAAAGATACAGTACAAAAGATGCAGCAATTACTGGAGTGCTAGCTCATGCAAATGCTTCAAAAAAATTTGGAGGAGAAGCTTACGATTTGACGCCAGAAAAACTGATAAACGAAATTTCAAATCTATAATCAATTAAAATTAATTTACAATCAATTTATAATCATTAATCTACAAATTTACAGAAAATTAATGACAATTTAAAAAACGTGTGGTATAATTTTAAATGAGTTTATCAAAAAAAATAACTCAAGAGTGAAGTAATTTTGAAGCAGGAAAAAGAAAATTCATTATCAAAACTTTCGCGCGCACTTTTCTATGAAGCTCAGTTTCGAAATGCTTTAGTTTCTGATGCAGTCACTTATTTTGACGTAAATTTATCAAAAGATTTGATTGAAACTGAATTTTTCTTTAAAGATAAATCTGGCAATTTGCATTCTGTTCTTGATTTTACAGAATTGACTGCTCCTTGTTCATTTTCAGAATTTTCAGACCGCTGGGTCAAAAAGCTAATTCCTGATATTTCCAAGAAAAACTTACCTTATTATGGAAAACTTCGCGAACATCTTTTACAAGAATATGCTGACGGTAACAGAGAATTCACTGTAAATTATTGGGTTGAATCACCTTTTGGCGAACGAGTTTATTTTAATCATCTTTTTTTGCTTTTACAAAACGATGATGATGACATTTGTGCATTTTCTGTCATTAAAGATTACACAAAAATTGTCGCAATCGATGAAAAAGCAAGATTTTCGCAGATTGAAGAATATGCTTACATCGATCCGGTTACAAAAGGTTATAATTACGTAAAATTCAAAGAACAGTTACACAAATATGCGCTTCCTGGTGTGATTATTTCTGTTGATATCCATTCTTTTAAAATCATAAATTCTATAAGTGGAATTGCAAAAGGAGATGCAGTTATAAAAGCAGTCTGGAATTCCATTCTTGAACTCACCGAAATTGAAAAAATGGAACTTACGGCACACATCAACGCTGACCATTTTATCATTTTTATGCCAACTTTTGATAAAGAAAGAATCATTCAGCGCATAAAAAATATCACTTACGCATTAAACATTATTTCCACTGACCTAGATGTTCCTGTTTTGCATCCATATTTTGGAGTTTCTTTTTGGAATAGTGATAAAAAAATTGAACTTTCATATAGTGAATCTGTTGTTGCCAAGAAAAAAGCACGCGAAAACGTCGAATCAAATTTTTCATTTTTTGAAGAAAATGATACAAAACGCATTTTTGAAGAAAAGGCAATTGTTGACAGTTTTGAAACTGCACTTGCAAAAAAGGATTTTAAGATTTACTATCAACCGAAATATGCTCCGAACACAAAACGCCTGGTGGGTGCAGAAGCTTTAATCCGCTGGCAGAAAAGCGACGGAACAATAATGAATCCTGGAAGTTTTATTCCAATTTTTGAGCAGAATGGAATGATTAGGATTTTGGATGAATATGTTTTCAGAAATGTCTGCAATCAGCAAAAAAAATGGCTTTCTGAAGGCAAGGATATTGTCCCGGTTTCAATAAATCTTTCACGTGCAAGTCTTTATTATAAAAATGTAGTTCAGCAATATACACGCATTACGCAGGAAATCGATTTGGACAGGCAGTTTGTGCCAATCGAAATCACAGAAACTGCCGCAATCACAAATAATGAAATCAAACAGATTGCTGATGAGTTTTTCAAAGAAGGATTTTCTATTCACATGGATGATTTTGGTTCTGGTTATTCTTCTTTGGCATCGCTCAACATCATGCACATTGAAACGCTCAAACTGGACAAAAGTTTGATTGATTACATTGGAAATTTTGGCGGAAACCGTTTGATTGAACACACAATTTCGCTGGCAAAAGAACTTGGTATTCATGTTACCGCAGAAGGTGTAGAAAATGAAGATCAGGTTGATTTTTTGAATGATGTTGGCTGCGACAGTATTCAAGGATTTTTCTTTTCAAGACCCGTTCCAACAGTTGAGTTCGAAAAACTGCTTTCACATCATTCTAACGCAGAAAAGTTTCCAAACGAAGAAACAATTTTAAATCATATTTCTGAATTCAAACTTTCTTTGATAAAGCGTCCATTGTATTCATTTGTGGCAAATCTTACAAAAGATATTTTTACAGAAGGAATTGGAAAAAGCAACTGGCACAAAGAAATGGAGTTTTCAGGAGACTCATATCAGACTGCAACAGAAATCCTTACAAACGAATATGTTCTTCCTGAGTATAAAGAAGCATACAAAAACATGATGTATAGAGATATATTGATTGATTCGTACAAAGGAATAAATGAAACCCGACTTTTTGAATACAAACGGAAACATTTTGATAGAATTGCACATTTCCGCCTGACTATCCATCTGTTTACTGTGTCTGATTCCCCAGATTTGTGGATGTATTTTACCGTTACGGAACTTGATTGATTTTTCATCAGATTTTCAAAACTTTGTTTTTTCAATAGATTTTTTATGCTCAGTGTAGTAAAATGTCTTTATGAAAAAAAATTTTAAACACTTTTTGGGTTTTTCAGCCTTTTTGATTCTTACTTCTCTTTGTTTTGCGCAATCTTCCATAAATAATAATGATTCTAAAATTTTAAGTTATCAATATGTAAAAAAACTTAATGCTGTTTTCGATTTTGTCCTGCAAAATTATGTTGATGAACTTGATCCGAAAATTCTGTACGAAGGCGCACTCAAGGGCATGCTCGAATCTATCGGGGATCCCTACACTCTTTATCTTGACGAAAATGAAATGCGCGATTTAAGCGATACAACAAGCGGAAATTTCGGTGGAGTTGGTCTTTCCATTTCCAAAAGCGCAGAATCTACTCCGCAAAATCCGGCTTATGTCGAAGTTGCCTCTCCAATCGAAGATACACCAGGTGCAAAGGCTGGTATTCAGTCAGGTGATAAAATCATTGCAATTGAAGGAAAACCAACCGCTCCTATGACGATGAATGAAGTTTTGCAGAATCTGCGTGGCGAAGTGGGCACTCCTGTAACAATCACTATTTTGCGTGGCGAAAGCATGCAGTTTGATGTTACTTTGATTCGTGCTTTAATCGAAGTTCCGACTGTAAAATTTGGTATGATAGAAAATTCTTCTATAGGATATGCAAGATTGATTCAGTTTACTCCAGAAACTGCCCCTCGCCTTCAAGAAGCTCTGGATTTTTTTGATTCAAAAGATTATTCAGGTCTTATTATTGATTTGCGTGATAATCCCGGCGGACTTATTACAAGTGCGGTTGATGTTGCAGATAAATTTGTGAACGAAGGTCCTGTTGTCACCACAAAAAGCAGACTTTTTTATGAAAATCATCAGTATTCGGCTTCGAGTGAAAAAACAACTGTTAAAAATAATATTCCAATTGTCGTTTTGATAAACCGAGGTTCTGCAAGTGCGTCAGAAATCGTGTCTGGAGCATTAAAAGATTATCATCTTGCTTACCTTGTTGGTGAATGTACTTACGGAAAAGGTTCTGTGCAGCAGGTGATTCCACTGAGCAACACAGACGGAATTAAGATGACAATGGCTCGTTATTACACTCCAAGTGATGTGAATATCGATAAAACTGGAATTCCGCCTGATTTAGAAGTGCTGAATATGCAAAAAATGAATGCAGAGCAAGAAGAACTTTATATGCAGATGATAAAGTCCGAAATCATTACAAAAACTGTTGATATGAATCCAGAAATGACAGAAGAACAAATTGCTCTGGAAGCTGAAACAATTGCCAAAGATTATCCTTTTGAACAAAGAATTTTGCGACGACTTTTGCGAGTGCAGGTTCAGCGTCATCAGACAACTCCACTTTATGATTTAGATTGGGATTTGCAATTGAACAAAGCAATTGAAATTCTACAGTCTGGAGGTTTTGATGAATTAATCAAATCTACAAAAACTTTGAAAGAACTGCAGGATGAAAAAAATCTTTTAGAAACAAATTCTGAAAAAATGGCGGTTTCTCAATAAATGCGTCAGTTTATTTTGGAAAATCAAATAATTAATAATAATTTGATTACTTTAGAAGGCAAAGATTTTCGTTATTTACGTCAAGTTTTACGATGCAAAGTTGGCGATATGATTAATGTTCGTCATCAAAATGGAAATCTGCTTGAAACAACTGTTGCAAAAATAGATGAAAAAGCGCACGTTGTGATTTTGCAGGTTTGCAGCGACATTTCACAAATTGAATTCCAGGGAACTGATTTTTCTTCGAATCCTGCAAATCACAAATGCGAGTTTTTTTTGTTTCAGTTTTTGCCACGTCCTCAAAAATTTGAATTGATTGTGCGTCAGGCAACTGAATGTGGCATTTCCGCAATTATTCCGGTTTTGGGCGAATATTCTGAAGAAAGCAGCGCAACAGTTTTGCAGAGCAGCAAAAAAGAAAGGATTGAAAAAATCATTAAAGAAGCACGCCAACAAAGCGGTTCTCCTGTTCAAACAAAAGTTCTGCCGCCTTTTTCATTAATTCAAGCTTGTGAATTCTGGCAAAACGAAATCAGCAGCCTGAAAGATGATGAAAAAAGTCTTGCGCTTGTGCTTTCAGAACGTAAGGAAAAAGAGAATTCAATTGGAAATATTCTAAAACGGACGGCTTCTGATTTTTCTTCCATAAAAAAAGTTGCTCTTGCAGTGGGAAGCGAAGGTGGAATCAGTCCGGCTGAAGTAGATATTTTAGAAAAAGGGCATTTTGAGCCCATTCATTTTGATGTAAATATTTTAAGATGCGAAACTGCTGCACTTTACGGAATTGCAGCAGTACAATCCGCAATTTTATAGAATTGTTGATTTACGTGTTTTATCAATCTGATGATTTTCGGGAGTTATAGAATGGCAAAAAATCGTATTTCTATTGTTGGCGTTCCTGTTGATATTTGTCCGCCACAGAACCTTGAAACAGAAGTCCTCGAGCTACTTGCAAAACCTGGTACAAAGCAGATAATTTTTCTTTCGATTTGGGATTTATTAAAAGCACGGCACAAAGGTGATTTTGCAGAATGTTTAAAAAGTGCCGATTTGATTATCCCTGTGTCAAAATCTATTTTAAAAGCCGCAAAATTCCTCAAACTTCCAGTTCCAGACAGATACAATCCATTTGAAGCAGTGATTCAAATTCTTTCTATTTTAGATGACCATTTTAAGTCTTTATATCTTTTGGGTTCAACTGAAAAAACACTTCAAAAAGCAGAAAAAAATCTGAAAGATACTTTCAAAAATATGCGAATTCTTGGAAAACACGCCGGATATTTTTCAAAAATTGCAGAAGATAATATTGTAATTGCACTTTTTAAAGCCCAGCCTTCTTTGGTTTTGCTCAGTGAAGGTATAAAAGAGAAAAATTTATGGGCTTATCGCAGACGAAACAGATTTTCTTCCAGCATATTTTTGTATTACAAAGACGCATTTGGAATCTTTTCAGAAAGAATAAAACGAGTAAGTGAAAAAACATTCAATAAAGGTCACGAATTTTTTGTAGAAATCATTCATAATCCATTTAAAATTTTCCTTACATTAAGGATTTTTTGGTTTTGGATTGTTGTGCTCTGGTACAAAATTTTCAGGAAAAAATAATATCATCTTCTGTTTTTTTGAGTTATAATAATTAGTATGGATTATTTTTTAATGGGCTTAGCCGTTTGCGTTATCATTGCGCTGATATGCTGGTATATTTCATTTAATAATAGAAGAAAAAAACAAAAAAGTGCAAAAAGTTCAAAAAATCTTCAGCCTGTAAAATGTCCGCTCTGTGATACATCACTTTTTGTGGGTGAAAATCTGATTTCCAAAGTTTATCGCCCCATGAATGTGCCAGATCAGCTTATGATTATCATGGGGTGTCCTCATTGTTTCCCAAAAACCGAACCCGGTCTCAAACGAATCTGCCCTGTCTGCCATAAAGAAGTTGCTCAGAATCAATCTTTGACAGCCAGACTTTTCAATAAATCGCTTGGAAAAAAGCATGTTCATGTTGTTGGATGCAGCAATTGCCACAAACCTCGTGCAGATTAGCAGGTGATAAATCTTAAAGGTTTAAACCGTGGCAAGGATTGTAAGGACTGGCGAAGCCAGTTCCGAAGCGTAGCGAAGGAATGGAGGCGCTTTGACGCCGGAATCCTGAAAAGCCTGATTTTTGCGAAGCAAAAAGCCACCCAAAATAAAAAAATTAAAAAAATTAAAAAAAACTCTAAACAAATTTTTTCAATCTCCGATGAATTAAGTATAGGGTGGTGGAAACCCGTGAGATAAACCACGTTGTGGCTCTTCAAACCACCGTGTTTATCTATTTTTAACCTAGCTTATAAGGAGATTATTATGGTTATTAATCACAATATGAGTGCTATGTTTGCTCAGCGTTCCCAGGGAATTCAGGATGTTAATCAGCAGAAGTCAATGGAAAAACTTTCTTCTGGTATGAGAATCAATCGTGCCGGTGATGATGCATCTGGTCTCGCAGTTTCAGAAAAAATGCGTGCACAGATTCGTGGTTTGAACCAGGCTTCAACAAACGCCCAGAATGGTATTTCTTTTATTCAGACAACAGAAGGATTTTTGCAGGAAACAACTGACATCGTTCAGCGTATTCGTGAACTTGCAGTTCAGTCTTCAAATGGAATTTATTCAGCAGAAGACCGCATGCAGATTCAAGTAGAAGTTTCTTCTTTAATTGCAGAAGTTGACCGCATTGCTTCTACAGCACAGTTCAACGGAATGAATATGTTGACAGGTCGTTTTGCTCGTCCAACAGGTGAAAATGTAGTTACAGGTTCTATGTGGTTCCATATTGGTGCAAACATGGATCAGAGAACACAAGTATATATTGGAACAATGTCTGCTATGGCTCTTGGTCTCCGCAACGTTGGTGATGAATCAATTATGTCTTTGGAAACTCCAGATGAAGCAAACCGCGCAATCGGAACTTTGGACGAAGCTTTGATGAAAATCAACAAACAGCGTGCTGACCTCGGTGCTTACCAGAATCGTCTCGAAAAGACAGTAACTGGATTGGATATCGGTGCTGAAAACCTCCAGGCTTCTGAATCTCGCATCCGTGATACAGATATGGCTGAAGAAATGGTTAAATTCACAAGTACTAACGTTCTTTCTCAGGCTGGAACTGCAATGTTGGCTCAGGCTAATCAGTCAAGCCAGA
Organism: uncultured Treponema sp.; assembly: GCA_945915085.1. Taxonomy (GTDB): domain Bacteria; phylum Spirochaetota; class Spirochaetia; order Treponematales; family Treponemataceae; genus Treponema_D. The sequence goes on from CAMEET010000046.1 coordinate 18,926, forward strand.
ATGTACTCTCACTTTTGAGATAGTTTTATAAATCTAAATCTCGTGGCAGAACTTGTTTTGCCGCGATTATGGCTCGTGCGTACAATCTGCACAAAAAGGGGACAGACCTCAAGCAAAATTACGATTGCGGAGGTCTGTCCCCTTTTTTTCCTTTTTATACTGAAAGCTTTTAAAACATTTATAAACTCAAAAACAAGGGCGTCCCCCTACGCTTCGCTTCGGGTCGCAGTATTCCGGGCTCGCTCAAACCGCTCGGTGCTTCGCACCTGCCTTCGGCAGCCCTCCATGTTGCTGACGCAAGAATATCCATGCAAGGTCTGTCCCCTGTTAACAACATGAAGTCAAACATTAAGCAAGCTGAAAAACAGGGACAGACCTTATTTTGTTAAACAAAAAAAAGCCGCACTGAAATATAAACGGTCAGCTCCTACAGAGAAAGAAATGACTTCCAACCTTTCATTATTTGGGACATTTTTAAACAGATTTATTTGCTTACAGTCAGAAAAATCAACTTTATAAATCTGATGATAACCTGTTTCGTTACCATTTGAATTAAGAAGAGAATACTTCCAAAAAATTCCATGTAACTTGTAAAGATTAATTCCCCACTTTTCTGTCAGAAATTGCAAGATTTTT
>CAMEET010000047.1 GCA_945915085.1 uncultured Treponema sp.
TATAATAGAAAGTTTTACAACTTGTACACGCGAATAAAGTTTCATAAAGATAATTTAACAAAATACAAAACAAACGTCAACTATTATTTTTATTCAATCTGAAAAAAAATTCAAATTAACAAATTTCACGACTCCTGTTGTCAAAACGCAAAGAGGCACCTAAACAGTCAGCAGGAAACAAGGAAAAAACTTGAATTTAAATTGGGGTACGACCTTGATTTTTCTTGAATTTTCATCCTTGTTTTTTTTGAATCACACCAGAATCACATAATTCACCTAAATCAAATCACAAAAAAGTATTTGCGCAAATAATCAATGTAATGTATATTTTCTATTAATGAAAAAAATTGATAAAATTCTTTCTATTATAATTGTAATTTTATTGATTACGATTTTGACAGGCACTTTTTTTGCATTGTCAAAAAATAAAAAATCAGTAAAAAAACAAAAACAACTCATTTCGCAGGGAAAAGCAGTCAGTCTGATGGCTCCAAAAAATGACAATCAATATTCATATTTTAATTTGGGTTCGCAGAGGATTTTGACCAGTCCCGAGAATCCCCAGAAAAAATATCCCGACTCTTCACATAACGATATTTCTCAGGATTTGCAAATGGGGACAATTCTTCTTGTAACGCCATGGATTTCCTATCCTTCAGATGATACAATTTTTTTCGAAGAGATTTCCAGAAAAAAAACTGTGATTACAGGAATAATTCAGGATTATTTTTCAAATTATTCAAAGCAGGAACTTTTAGCACAGACAGAAGTAAAAATTGAAGAAAATCTCCTTCGGGAAATAAACAGTCACCTTTCTCTGGGCAAAATCCAGCAGATTTATTTTACGGATTTTATTTTCCTTGAATAATTTCTCCGCCACACACAACAAAAAATTACCGCGTGATATTTTTGAGCCATTTTTTCTTGAAATAATGAATTATTATCACTGGCATTTTTTCAAATTCATCAAGATAAAGAATAAAATAAACCCAAAGCGGTGGAAGTTTCAAAACAAATGCGCTGATTAAACCGATAGGAACTGAAACTCCCCACATCATTACAACATCCATGATAAAACCAAATTTTGAATCTCCACCAGCTCTGAAAATTCCACAAATCAGAACTGTATTAATTGCAGCCCCAATAATTGAAAAACAGTTTATTATCAGCAGAACATCAGAATAATGTTGTGCCTGTGGTGTTAAATCTGCAAGAAGTGGCAGAACTGGATGAAGCGCATACATCAAAATACTTCCCAAAATTCCTGCTAGAACTGTAGTTTTTATGAGCCGGACAGCATTTCTCTGAGCAAGTTCCATCTGTCCGCTTCCCATTATTTTTCCAAGTACGATTGCGCCGCCATAAGCCATTCCAAAACACAATACAGTACCAAGATTTCGCAACACACCGACCACAGAATTTGCAGCAACAATATCTTCACCAAGATGACCCATTATCACTGAATACATTGTAAACGCTGCACCCCACACAAGTTCGTTTCCAACAGCAGGCATGGAATAACGCAAAAAATCACAAGTCAGAATCCGTCTGAATTTTAATAGATTTGATAACTTGATTTTTACATCTTTCTGCATATATGAATAAATCACAGTAAAAACTAACTCAACAAATCTTGAAACCGTCGTAGCAAGTGCAACCCCTGCAATTCCGATTTTTGGAGCTCCAAACAAACCAAAAATAAAAACCGCATTCAAAAAAACATTTACACAAAAAGCTGTCACAGTAATCGTGGAAACAATTTTTACTCTTTCGATACTTTTCAAACCACCCTGAAATATTTGTGAAATAGAAAAACACAAATAAGACAAACTTACAATTTTGATATAGCGGCTTCCAGCTTCTATAAGTTGTTCCTCATTCGTAAAAATCTTCATCAAAAAGGAAGGACAGAAAAATGCCATAATAGTAACAACTATTCCAAAAAATAACGAAATTCTCAGTGCAATTCCATGCAAGATTCTGATTGATTCAACGTCTTTTTTTCCCCAATATTGCGCACAAAGCATTACAAGCCCAGATGAAAGACCTGTTGCAATCATAATCAAAATGAACTGAATATTTCCAGCCAAAGATGCTGCCGCAATTGCCGTTTGTCCGACAAAACTAAGCATAATAACATCAGTGGAACTTACAGCTGCAGAAATCAAATTCTGTACTGCTATTGGTCCAACCACATTAAAAAGCGACTTATAAAAATCTTTTCCTTCAGCCGAAATTACAGAATTATTCTTGAAAAACTTCATATTATTCCTTTTTATTTTGTATAATCAATTTTAAAGTATATGATTCGTCCGCGCCAAGCGGACAGTAAATAAAAGAGTTTCGTAAGAAACTCTAAGTTTATTCAAATGGCGCTATTTTAGCCATTTGAATAATACAATCGGATTTGATAGAAACTTCACCGGAATTCAGAGAGCGGATTTTACCATCTGATGTTTTCACCAAAAGTGCCGCATTCTGGTCAATATCCAGAACTGTAGCTTCGTAAACATCGTTATTCCCAATCACTGGATGAACAAAAACTTTCTTTCCAATCAAAAATGATTTTTCCCGATATTCGCCTATAACTTTTTGAGAATCTTCGGAAAAAATAGAAAGCGTTTCACCTGCAATTTCTGCCGCAATTCTGATTCTTGTAGTTTTATTTTTACCTTCTATATTATATCCATAGTCAAAAACAGAACCTGCAACTTTTTTGATTTCAGCTGAAAATTCATCATTTTCAAAAATATTCAACCCGATTCCTACAATTGCAGATTCAATTTTTCGTGTTTCAAAATTGACAATCCCTTCTGTCAAAATGCCGCATACTTTTTTTCCATTCAAAAAAACATCATTGACCCATTTGATTTTTGCATCAATATTAAAAAGTTTTTTTAAAGTTCTACAAACAGCAACAGCAGAAAACGCAGTCAATTTTGCAGGATCCTGAATGCCCTCTTTTGGAGCGTAAATCACAGAAAGGTAGATTCCACTTTTTTTGGGTGAAACAAATTCTCTGCCTAAACGACCGCGTCCTGCAGTTTGACTTTCTGCAACAATTACACAATTATGATATTTTCTGCCTGCTTCTGTCAGATTTCCATCTTCATCACGAAGACTTCCACATTCTGAAAGTATTTTTTTTGCATAGTTGTTTGTCGAATCTATTTGTTCAAAACATTCGATATGGGAAGTCGAAAATTCAGAAAACAGTGCTGAAAATTCTGCAGAAAATGCTTCTTTTGAAAACAAATCATTTTGTCCCATGAATTTATAACCACCGTTTGTTGTTCCTTCAATCAAAAAACCATCATCACGTAAACTTTTTACAGCTTTCCACACAGCTGCCCGACTTACTTTACACTCATCTGCAAGAAGTTCACCAGAAACGCAATCTTTGTTATTCTGCAAAATCTGCAGCACTTTTTCTTTTGTTTTCATATCACAATTCTCACTTGAAAAAATCCAGAAAGAATTTTCCTGTATCACACAAAAATAGCAAAAGCCATTTCCTGCAAATCAAAAAGCCACTCGATATAAAAATTTAAAATAATTATTTTTTACATCTGTCCGAGCATTGCCTGAACACAAAATGAAACTACAACTACAATCAGCGAGATGATAAATCCGTGAATCATAGGTTTTACACCGCTTTTTGCAACTTTCGCAAATGGAGTTTTTAGACCGATTGAGCCAAGTGCCATTACAAAAGCGAATTTACTGATTTTAGAAATGTATGATGCAATTGTTTTGACAGTCTGTTCATCGCCCATTTTTGAAAAAATTACATCAGCAATACTTCTAACTGCAACAAATCCCAAAAAAGCGAGAATAAACCAGGGAAAGATTTTTGCAATTGAAAATTTTACTTTTTTTGTTTCTGAAGGAATCAATCCAGATTTTTTTTGAGCTGCAATTATTGTTTTTTGATTGATATAACCGAACAAAAGAACAATCGGTACGATGGAAAGTGTTCTTGTAAGTTTTACGATTGTAGCAAAATTTCCTGCTTCTTCCGAGAATGCATAACCTGCTGCCACAACTGAAGATGTGTCATTTACTGCGGTTCCTGCCCAAAGTCCGTATCCCAAATCTGTCATGTTGAAATAACGACCCATTATAGGGAACGCAATTACCATCAAAATATCAAAAATGAATGTTGCGGAAATTGCATAAGCAATATCGCTGTCTTCAGCATCGATTACAGGTGCGATTGCTGCAATTGCAGAACCTCCGCAGATTCCAGTTCCAGCTGAAATAAGATTTGAAAGTTTCCAGTTCATCTTAAAGATTTTACCAAAAAGATTTCCAAAACCAAATGCAGCAACAAGTGTAAACGACATAACTATCAATGAAAATTTTCCGACATGAAGAACCTGAGCAAAACTCAAAGTAAATCCCATAAGAACAATTCCGGCTTTTAAAACTGTTTTGGAAACAAATGCAAGACCTTTTGCATAACCTTTTTGAGATTCTTCGCTGCATTTTTTATCCAAAAACTTTTGAATCAATGGATTAAGTGCCATTCCCAAAAGCATGGCAAAAACACCTGCAGAAATCAAATGATAAGGAATAAATCCTGCAATAAAATTAGAAAGAATTGCAAGAGCCACAGCACAACAAAGTGCTGTTAAAAAGAATAAAACTGTTTTTGAAGATTTTGTGTTATCTGTTTTCATAAATCCGCATTATATCAAATAATATTTATAGATAAAAGACACTTTTTTTCCTTTTTATGTTTTATGATTTTAAGGATGTAATATACAAATGGCTGAAATTGCGCCATTTGTATATACTTAGAGTTTCTTACGAAACTCTTTTATTTGACTGTCCGCTTAGCGCGGACGAATCATAAACTTTCGAAAGTTGATACTTTCTTCAACTTTATGATTTTAAGGATGTAATATACAAATGGCTGAAATTGCGCCATTTGAATCAAAGCCCGATTTGCGAAAGCACATAAACAAAAGCAGAATTCCAGTAAATTGCAACTTCGTTCGTACTGTAACTTGGTTCTGTATCAGCATAACATTTCAAAGCAGGAAGATTTTGCAGATGAGTACGTGCATATTCATCATTCAAACCGGCACAAGGTCCTCCGACGAGCATTCCCGGCATCACTTTTTTTGCCGCACCGCTTGGTCTGTGATGTGGATGTTCAGGACTTTTTGAACCACAGCAAGTGACATAACAATAATTCAAAGGATTACAGCCCAAAACATAATCAATCTGAGCTTTTGCAATTGTTTTATATTCAGTTTTTCCAGTAATTTTGAAAGCCAGCATCAATAAGTGAGCCTGGTCGCAAACTGCTCCATTACTTCCCCAGCCGTAAAACCTTGAAGCATATAAAAATGCTGATTTTTGCGCTGTTTCCACACTTGCATCTGCATTTTTTATGATTGCATCTTTAAGTTTTTGAACAGTTTCTTCATCACCAATTTTCTGACTATTATTGATTAAAATTTCAGTTCCAAAACCAGCCATCAAGCCCCAACCAAAGCCTTCATGCCAAAAATGCTTCTTTTCAGTTTCATTTTCTTTTTTTTGTGATAAAGAAATCTCATTTTCCCTGATTTCCAAAGCTTTTTTTAGATATTCAGGATTTTCTGTTGCATCCCAAATTGCACACAACGCAAAATACCGTTCATCACTTACATTTCTGTCACCGTAAGAACCTGTCGTTATTTCTGGCGGATTTATAAAAATTTCATCATCATGATGATTTAAATATTCCTGAGCCTTCAAAGCAGCATCAAGCAGTTTTTGTGCAAATTCTTTATCTTCTTTTTGATAAAATTTAGAAGCAAAAGCAAGACTTCCTGCAAAATCGGCAGTTGCCGCTGTAGAAATTGGAGAAATCACAAGTTTATCTTTTTCATCTTCAGGATTTATAAACGCACAGAAATGATAGCACGAAACTTTGTGATAAACAGCACCATCTTCTCGCTGCATTTTGAGCATCCACTCCAAAGCAAAACGCACTTCTTTCAAAATATCAAAATCTGTAAAAACTTCTTTTGATGAATCATAAGCCAAAAGTAAATCCATGACAGTTTTTGCAGTCGGAACAATATATCTTCCATAATCTCCAGCATCATGCCAACCGCCTTGCACATTTTTTGTTTCATTTGTACCATAGATTTCAGCATCGGCAGTGTGGCAGAAATTCTGTCCGCAGCGCGAAAGATTAAAATAATTCAATGCAGAATAATAAAGATTTTTATAAACCTGAGATTTTATTTCAAAAGGAAAACTTTCCTGCTCCCCGATTCTGATAAAAAACTGACCTTCCTGCGAAAAATCGGAAAAATCGGCAGTAAAAATTTCTTCACCAACAGCAGAATCTACGAATTTTGAACCGTCATCATTTTTTGCACGAATTTTTCCAGAAAATACAATTTTTTTTGAATTCGCTTCGCATAATTCAAATGTGCAGTTTTGATTTCCTGCTGCTTCTGTCAAAAATGCAATTTTTTTGTCTTCGGGGAGATAACCAATCTGATTAATAAAAATATTTTTTTCCTGTGCTTTTTCCATATTTTATACTATACAGGACATCAATTAAAAAATCTTGAATAAATCTCTATAAAACTTGGTAAAATCTTGGAAAAATTGCCCTGCAATCACAATTTTCCATCACATTCCGCACAAAATCTTTGGAATGGAAATATTTTGAACCTGTTTTTTTCCGTCGGCATTAATAACAATCAGGCGGACAAAACTTTCTGCAAGTTCGCCAGCCATTTTTTCACCATAAAAAGCCGCAATCGTTTCCAAATATTCGGTTTCACTCATTTTTTCATCATTAAAAACTGGAGCCAAAAGCAAATCCAAATCTGACTGAAGCTGTTCATCAGCATTTTCATAAAAATTTTTAAGATTTTCATAAGAAAAATCAACAGAAATTGTGCCGTTTTGAATTTTCAGAAGTTTTGAATAAAACAAAGCTGATTTCTGCGATTTATCTTCCATTGTAATCAAAAGATTTTTAAGTTTGCCGGAAATAATCTGCACATTTTCAAAACCAGAATTTTTTAACGATTCTTTTAAAACATGCAGATCTATCTCTGCATTTTCCAGATTATCAAAATCTGATTCATCATTTCCATCATCCTGATTGATTAAAAACTGCAAAAACTCACCGCTGAAATCTCCTGCATAACTGATTTTTACACCTCCGTCCTTTTTTGCTTCTAAAGTAATCTCAGCAGAACACGAAAAAAACAGGAAAACTGAAAAAATTATCAATACCTTAAAAATCTTAAAAAAAATCTTCATATAAAACTCAATTTTGGAATTATTTTACCTGAAAGCCCCCATTCCAAGTGTCACTTTTATTCCAGTAAACATTACAAAACCAGCAGCTGCTGATTCAACAAATGACAAAGCAGCATTATCAGGATTATTAAAGACTGTATAACTCACATCCTGAACAATCTGGACTTTTGCCTTACTTATAGAAAAACTCGGCGTGCTAAAAGTTACACCAAGAATTCCTGGAAAAAATGAAGATGAAATCTCTTTTTCCGTACTTAGCATTTTAGGGTTTCCAAAAGTGATGACAGGTCCAGCGTAAAAACGAACATAATCATTCAAAGTCGCGCTGAACATTAAAGGAATCTGCACAACATCAATTCCATGATTGTAACGAATTCCAAAACCAAACCCGGGTTCAAGCACCCATTTTGAAATTCTCGCATTAGTTTCAAAATTCAAGCCGCGCCATTTGAGCATAAACTCTGTTGGAGAAAAAAGCGACCATCCGCATGCGATAATTCCATCAAAAGTAAGTGAATCTAGGAAATCAGCATCAGGATTATAAAAACTGCTTCCTGCAAAACTAGAATTTCTTGAATTTACCGAAGATTTTTTTGCAGTTTTAGAATCTGATGAATTAAAATTTTTCTCATCATCAAAAAGATTTTTTTCAGAAGAAGATTTGTTCTTTCCCGAAGCCAAAAATTGTCCGCATCCAACATATTTCGGTTTCCAATACTCCTGATTCAAAGATGAAATTATAACACCGCTGTTCGGACCATCACTTATAGCAGAAATAAACTGACTTCCACCAATATAAATCCCCACATGGGTAATCGAAGCCGTATTATTTGTTTTAAAAAAAAGCAAATCGCCCTCTTCCATTTTTTCTTTTGGAACTATTCTACAAAAACTGTACAACGCTTTTGATGTTCTGGGTAACTGCAGTCCCAGAGCTTGATTTGCAGAATAATAAATCAGCCCCGAACAATCAAAAGAATCAGGACCTGTAGCACCATAAACATAAGGACAGCCAACATATTTTTTTGATTCTGCAACAAATTTTTCACGATTAACTTGAGCCTGTGCAGGAGAAACATCTTCAGCGCAAAGTTTCAGACAACACAACGAAAACAATATCGTAAAAACTATAAGAGTTCTATCAGCAAGTGGATTTGTTCTTTTTATCTTCATTTTTCTATCTCAAATATTCTCGAATCTGCTTTGCAATCGAAACCATTTTTTCATTATCTCTTTGAAAAACAGCATAAAATAAATCTGGTTCAACTCCACCTTCGCAGGATGCAGCCCAGAAACGAATGTCATCAGCCAGAGAATCATAAGCTTCGGCTCTGTAACTCACTGGTGCAAGCATACTTTTATCGGAAAGACGTGTCTGTACTTCCACAGTCAAAAGTTTTTTCAAAAAGATTTTTGCATTTGAATTATTTGAAATCAAAACACAATTTACAGAAGGTGCAATAAGGCAATGTGACGCGTCTTCATTTACGACTGGCATTTTTGTAGCGGAAAACTTACTTACAGTTTCATACTTCATTTTTCGGTGCTCTAAAAGATTTGTATAAAAACAGGCAACCTGATTATCAGATGTAAAAACATCCAAATCAATCTTATTTGCAGCTGTCCACTGAGGATGAATTATTTCTTCCTTCGGCCAAATTTTGAGCATATTCAAAATATCAGCAAAACACAAGCCGTCTTCGTTCAACCCAATATCACAAAAATCATCAAGATTTTCATATGTTTTCATCAATTCAATCAAGTTTTTGTAAGATTCAAATCCGCCTAACGCTTCCACAAAACTTCCAGTCAGTGCCAGTAGATTTCTGTCATCACTGCCATAAGTAAAAAACGGAGAAAAAACATATTTTTTTGATTCCTGCAAAAAATCTGTAAAACTTTGAAAACTTTCCAGAGGATTTACCTGCGTTCTTTCAACTAAATCTGTTCTAAAAGCTAGTTCAAAATGATCCAGCAGGATTGGAACGCAATATTCATTTCTCAGCGAAATTGGAATGCCCTCAAGAACTTTTGCTGGAATTTTTTCAGTACTTTTTGCCAAAGTTTGAGTAACTTCGCCGTTCCATGCAAAAATCATGTCATATTTATTTGTAATTGTTCCTAAATCTACGTTTCCAGCAGCAAGTATACCATACTGGGCAATAATTTTCTCATCATCAACAAATTCCTGTTGAATTGCCTGACACAAATCCTGTGGTAGTCCGTAAAATGCGATTTTTACAGTTTTGTCTTTAATCTTTTTGCGTACTGAAAAAATTGTTACACTGGAAATAACAATCACACAAACTGAAATAATTATTGAAAAAATGATTTTAAATTTCTTTTTCATTTTCTAATTATCGGTAAAAAAACGAATAAAGTTAAAAAAATAAAGCCGACTCTCAGACTCGAACTGAGTACCTGCACGTTACGAGGGTGCTGCTCTACCAGGTGAGCTAAGTCGGCATATAGTTGATTATATCTTACGACTTCCAGTATTGCAACGGGTTTCGTATAATCTTTTTAATTCATTGATGTTATTTACAATAATATAATTATCATAAACTTCAATTTTGCGGCGTTCCACAAGTTTATTGATTTCGTCACGGGTAACTTCCAAAGAAAGTCCAGCCCAATGCGAAATATCAGAAATAGTAACATTAAATCTTCTTTGTCGCTCAATTTCATTTGAAACAGGATTCATTTCATTAAGCATAAGGAAAACATCGGAAATTCTAGCCTGCAAATCTTTTACAACAAGAATTCTAAATCTGCGTTTCTGGTCATAAATGCGTTTGCAGAAAAGTTTAAGCAAGAGCAACGCCATCTGAGGATTTCCCGTAATCAAAAGCTCAAAATTTTCTTTGTTAAATTCAAGGCACTTTACATTTCCTGCGGCAACACAAGTTGCAGAACGCGGAGAATTATCCAGAATAGCCATTTCACCAAAAAATTCGCCTGGTTTCAAAATATCAAGATTCTTTTTTGTGCCGTTTACACATTTTACAAGCTGTACACGTCCACTTTGGATTAAATAAAAACAGTCACCTGGTTCATATTCCGCAATGATAACTTGACCTGGTTCGTAAGTTTTTGCGAATCTTTCAAAAGCTGGAAGAGAAAACAGCCTCAATGAAGAATTTGAAGATTCTTCTTCCATTTCAAACATATTCCCTCTGGAATGTGCAGCAAGTCTTTCCATGCGGAGCTTTGAATCATTGTAAAGTTTTGCAACTTCATTTTTATATTCTGTATTTGGATATCGTTTTAAAAATTTTAAATAAACATCACAGGCAGAACGATACTGTTCATCCTCATAAAAACTTTTTGCCACGGCAAGCATACCAGTCTGCTGGTCTTCTGTGATTTTATTCAAAATAGATTCTGTTTTTTTGTGGATGCTTCTAAGCTGATTTGAAAAAACCCGAAGCATTTTCATAATCAAAGGTTTGTTATTACTGAAAAGGATTTCAAATTCCTGAACTGTCAAAGCAACTGCAACGGTTGGAACAAGGCAAGTAGCAGTTTCTTCACGTGCAAAATGACCGAGAGCTGATTTTACGCCAAAAAATTCACCGCTTTTTACTTGTTCAGAAACTGGTTGACCTGATTCGATATCTGTACTTGTTAAAAGAACGGAACCACTTTGCATGATAAAAACTCGTTCATCATGATCCCCTTCAAAATAGATAATAGAACCTTTTGTGTATTGCATGGCTTTTGGCATATTTATTTAACTCCCGTATACAATAACCTTTGGAATAATTATATCACAAAGTAAAAAAATATGCTATCATAATTTTATGGTAGATTTACATATTCACACAACAGCTTCAGACGGTCAATATTCACCTGAGCAAATTGTTCAAAAAGCCCACGAAAAAAGCATTTCAACAATTGCAATTACTGACCATGATACAATAAACGGACTGCCCAAAGCCATGGAAGAAGGAAAAAAACTTGGGGTAAATGTCGTGCCTGGTGTTGAATTAAATATAAGCGGATTTCCAGGTGAATTTCATCTTCTGGGACTTGGTTTAAAAAATCCATCTAAATCGCTCCATGAAATTCTGCAGAAAGTAATTGAAAATCGCAATGAGCGTAACAGAAAAATCATAGAAAAAATGCAGAATGACGGAATTGACATCAGTTTTGAAGAAATGCAGGAAAAATATATTGGAACTTCAATTGGAAGACCACATTTTGCAGCCATGATGGTTGAAAAAAAAATAGTCAAAACGACACAGCTTGCGTTTAATCTTTATCTGACAAAAGGAAAACCATATTATGTGGAAAGAACTGGTTCAAATCTTGATGAAGCAATTATTGCCATTCAAGAATCTGGAGGAGTTCCTGTTGTGGCGCACCCGATGTCGCTTTATCTTTCATGGGGAAAAATGCCTGAAACTTTGCAGAGTTTTTATGAAAAAGGTGTGGGCGGAATAGAAGCTTTTCATCCAGGAGCAAGAATGACAGATTGTCTGCGCCTTGAAGAATTAGGCCGCAAAATCGGATTTTTTTTGACGGCAGGAAGCGATTTTCATGGTGAAAAAATAAGACCAGACAGAAAACTTGGTTACACGGTTGGAAAAAGAAAGATTGATGATTCTTTTTGGGAAAATGAATTAAAACCAGCACTTGAAAAAATGTAATTTTTCTGAAAACACTTTGAATCACGCCACGCAGACGTTTAAAATCTGGCTATAAAACTAAAACTGTACAAAAATCCATTTGTTTTGGGATAAAAAGCAAATTTATTTTCTATGCTGAACATTGATGCGGTGGAAAAACCGATGGAAGTTGTAAAATCAAGATTTAACAGAAAATAAAAACTGTCTTTTCCATAAGTATCTGAAAGAATTTCTCCTGCATAGTTTTCTCTGCGGATATCAGGCTGTAAAACTTTTGAAGTATCGTATTTCAACTGTAATTCATAACCAGCTTTTAACCCAACACGACCAAAATATAACTGCAGCAACGAAAATCCATCATGAATTTCTTTTCCCAAAAGTAAAATTTCAGTGTTCAATTGTAAAGCAGTGCCATTTTCATTGAAAAGCGAAGCACTCACGCTGGCTGGCAAACTTAAAACCCAGCCGTCAATCATTTTTAGTGGAGAAAGACGTGGAATTTCAATTCTTGCAAATGCTCCAATATTGATTTGACTCATATTCAGCATCTGGCTGTCATACATTTTTTTTAATTCATCAAGTTTATTCTGATAGTCAGGATCGTCAGCGGCAATCTGTTCACTTTGTTCTTTGTTATAATCATTTAAAATGCCAATCTGTGTTAAATCCCAGTTTGAAAAAATTCTAAGTCCTGCAGAAAAACCTCGCTTTTCGTAAGGAGAAATTCCATACTGATGTATATTTGAATATTCTGTAGTCACTGAGGCTTCAAAAAATTCATACGCATTGCTGAAAGTCGGCCAATTGGACAAACTCGGATTTTTATCAGCAAGATTTGAGTCATAATAATCTGTAGATGCGGTGTAATTTGAATCAATCTTGATTTTCATATTGCTGAAATTCATGCCCATAGGAATCTGCCAGGAAGTTCCCACAATTCCTTCAAAAAAATATTCGCCGGAAAGATTAAAACGGAACAAGCTGCCTGCAGAAATATCTACGGGTGTGGAAGAATTTTTTATAAAAACTGAAGCAGATTTATCTTTTCCAATAAGACGACCATTTTTTAACCGGCTTTTTTCATAATCATCAGAAGGATTCAAAACAGTTTCAAAATCAAGCTGTGCAAAATTCCAGCCGCCTGATATATAAAATTCAGTATTTTCAAACGGATCAGTCTGAGAAATAAAAGTAACACCAACACCAGGCCAAAGTTCGGGGCCTTCATCAGCAGAAATAGAACGCACAGGAAGCATCGGTCTGACAGAAAACGGAAAAAAATATTTCCATGGATTATAACGGTCGTTCAGTTCCAGATTCTCTTTTTTTTGCACTGAAAACGGCGTTTTAACATCATCCTGAATCTGAAATTTTTGAATTTCTGTCTGCGCAAAATTTAATTCGCTTTTGGAAATCACTCTAAGTTCATCATTTATGTATTTTTGTGATGAAAAATAAACATCGTCATCGCAATAACAAGCCCAATTAACACCGCCAGAAAAATCATCCTGCATAAAAAAAGCATTTTCAGGTTCAAAATTCTGATTCAGCGAAAAATAACCAGTTTTTGTAAAGCCAAAATCGTGGGCAGGCACATAATCAAAAGAAAAAACAAAATCATGATGAACATTAAAAACTTTTCTTTTTGTATTGCGTGAAATTCTCAGATTTTTGATTTTGATTTGCACATTTTTATCAGAAAAATCCGCATGCCAGACAAAATTTGTCTCCACAAGAGTCGATAAATCAATCATTTTGATAAACTGCGATTGATTTTTTGAAATGAGAAGAACAATTTTTCCGTTTGGAGTAAAACAAACAGATTCAGGCAATTCGTCTGAATCAAAATATCTTTCAAAAATCAAATCACGCTTTTCGTCATCATCAGAAAATGCAAAAACCTGGAGTTTCGGGATTTTTTCTTCTATATTAATGCCTGCAATCAGTTTGGGCAAAGAATCAACAGAATCTTTTTCAAGATAATCTTCATTCAAAAAAGGCAGAAAAACAGAAGCATTCTGAAGGAAAAACTTTTGCGGAAGGAATTTACGTTTCTGCAAATCAAAAATCCAGCAGGCTTTCTTTTTAAACTCTTTTCTATTTTTAATCTGCGTAAACGAAACTGCAAGAAATCTGCCGTCTGGTGATAAAGAAATATACTCAATATCATTTGCCAAAAAAAGAAGTTTTCTGATGGAAAAAGGATTATAGGATTTATCGTTTTCGGTAAATTTTTCAAAAATATCAACTTCGTGGCGAATTTCATCATACCAGATTAATCCATAATCTGAGAAAATTAAGTTTCTATACAATCCCTGCGAATTTTTGGGAAGAATTTGACGTGTTTTTTTTTCATTTTCCAAGATTTCCTCCATATTTTGAGGAACGGGAACACTATCGTAAAATTCTTTCCACAAAACTGGAAGTGATTTTTTGTAGACATTATAAAACACGCCATCTGCGAACATCAGATTCAGTTTTCCGCTTTCTTTCCATAATTCCAGATATTTATCAATTCCGTAAGCTTGCAACAGATATGCAGAAAAACCTGAAGATGCAGCCAGAATTACCTGATTATGCGGATAAATATCGTTTGTTACACGAACTTGAAAATGATTTGGAAATTTTCCTTCGATTTTTGCCTGGACAAGAAGTTCAAACTGTTCTTGCTCTTGAAATTCACAAGTTTCCTCATGTGAAAGTTCGGAAAACTGCTGCGAAATTGAACTGAATCCTTGAATAAATGAAAACGGCATATTCAATTGAGCAACCGGCTGATAAGAGCTGCCGCCAATTGTATTTGAAATAAATGTGTTTAATCCATCCCTTTGCGATTGCAAAATTGCTCTGAAAATTTCTTCATAAAGATTTTCCAGAAGAATTTCATTTTCAAAATTGCGGACAAGAGCAGGATAAGCTTCGAACACAATAATTCTGTTATAAGGATTTGGAGTGTAAGTCACGGAAAAATCATCAGAATCTGGCGAAATTAAAACTGGAATGTGGAGGTTCACAGAAGATTCAAGCGATTTTTGCGCTTTTTGATAAAGTTCTTCGATTTTACTTCCAATGATTTGTGCCGTTTCCAACGATTGTTGCGGAAAAAGAATATCAAAATGTTCAGTTTTTAAAATATAAACTTTGTAAGGTTTGCTCAAAACCGAAGTTGCATTTACAGAAAAGAGAATAACAAAACTGAAAATCAAAACAGAAAAAAACTTTTTCAACAAAAATAAATTATACAACTTTTTGATTTTTTTTGTAAGGGTGATATTCTGGATAGCGTTCGACCTCTCAAAAATCTGATCTTCCCAAAATTCTGATGTCAAAAATCCTAATTGTATCTCTACAATTTTTTTGTTATAATGAAATGCTATGAGTAACAATAATCAAAATAATGAAAAAAGAGACCCTTTACTTTGTCACTGGGCAGACCAGATGGCAAATCAAATTATCCGCGAAAAAGGTGACCTGGAATCTTACACCTGTGCTTCGGGAATTACACCTTCTGGAACTGTTCATTTAGGAAATTTCCGTGAAATTATTACTGTTGATTTAGTTGTGCGTGCTTTACGCGATCGTGGTAAAAATGTTCGTTTCATTTATTCTTGGGATGACTATGATGTTTTCAGAAAAGTTCCACTGAATATGCCTGACCCTGAAATTCTTGAAAAATATTTGCGCTATCCTATCACTGAAGTGCCTGATACAACTGGCCGTAACGAAAATTATGCTCGTCATCACGAAGTTGATATTGAACAGCAGCTTCCACGTGTTGGAATTTATCCTGAATTTTTATATCAGGCAAGCAGATACCGTGCAAACCGTTACGCTGAAGGCATGAAAAAAGCTTTGCAAAATCGTGAACTTATTAAAGAATGTTTAAACGAATATCGCGATGATGCTCATAAAATGAAAAAAGAAGATGTTTATTGGCCAGTAGCTGTTTTCTGTGGAAAATGTCAAAAAGATACAACAGAAATTACTGATTATGATGGCGAATGGAACATTTCTTATAAATGTGAATGTGGTAACTGCGAAACTGTTGATTTACGTACTTTCAAAGGTGCAAAACTTGGCTGGCGTGTTGACTGGCCTATGCGCTGGAATGAAGAAAAAGTTGTTTTTGAACCAGGTGGAAAAGATCATATCAGTCCAGGCGGAAGTTACGATACTGCTAAACTTGTTTCAAAAAAGATTTATAACTGGGATGCACCTGTAACTATGCGTTATGATTTTGTGAATCTGAAAGGCGTTCCTGGAAAAATGTCTTCATCTAAAGGTAAAGTTATTGCACTTGATGATGCACTTGATGTTTATCAGGCAGAAGTTTTGCGTTATCTTTTTGCTGGAACACGACCAAACACAGAATTTTCTATCAGCTTTGATTTGGATGTTCTTAAAGTTTATGAAGATTATGACAAAACAGAACGGATTGTTTACGGTGTTGATAAAGCAAAATCTGAAGATGTTTTCAATAAAGAAAAACGCATTTACATTCTCAGTCAGATTGATGGAAAAATTCCAGAGGTAATGCCTTATCAGATTACATTCCGCATGCTCACTACTCTGCTCCAGATTTATTCTGGTGATATTGATAAAGTGATTTCTTCTCTTGGTGATGTAAAACCTGAACAGGAAGAACGTTTGCGTCGTCGTGCTCAATGTGCATGGTTCTGGATTCAGCATAGTGCTCCAGATCATGCTCCTGAATTCTGTTTTGCCCTGCGAAACGATGGAAGCAAGGCAGATTTTGAAGGTGATATTTTGACTGCTGTAAAACGAGTTCGAGATGAAGTTTTGCCAAAAATTGATTCTTTCCAGACTGACAAAGATTGTCAGCAAGCAATGTATGATATTGCTACGCAAATGTCTATTGATCCAAAATCTTTGTTTACAGCAATGTACAAAGCACTGATTAACAAAGAGCAGGGACCAAGACTTGGAAGTTTCATGCGCATAATCGGAAAAGAACGTCTATCTGAAATTTTGAGCGTTTATTAATCAGATTATTTCTATCACTACAAAATTCATACGCATTGAAATGAATTTCTTATGATTTTCATTCCAATGCGTATTTTTTTTTAAAATTTTTCATTTTTTTTGTACAAAATCGTCAGGTTATGGACATATTAATATTGAGTATAAAGTCAAATCTATAATCTTTTTTTTAAGATTTCAGATAATTTTTCTTTATACTTTCAAGTGAGGTTTAAATGAAAAAGTTTTTGTTTTGTTTTTTGGGACTGATTATCTGGATTTTTTATCTGGGCGGTTGCAGCATTTCAAATGATGCTACAATTTGTGACAGCGGTTTTTCATGTGAAGTGAAAATGGTTTGCTGGAATGTTCAAACTTTTTTTGATGCAAAAATTGATGGTAATGAATATTCTGAGTTTAAAAAAGAGGAAAGCTGGAATAGCGGAAAATACCGGCAAAGACTTGAACGATTATGCGAGGTGATGAATTCTTTAAATGCTGATATTTTTGTGTTTGAGGAAATTGAATCTTTGGGTGTCGTACAGGATATTTCTAATTTTTTGACTAACGGTTCATGGTTGAACAGTAAAAAATGGAATTATGCTTGTTTTTCGAGGAATTGCGGTTCTGCAATTGGTTGTGCTGTGTTTTCACGGTTTCCGATTAAAGAATTAACGGTTCATAATGTTGATGTGCGTATTTATGCGAATGAACAGCCTTCCAGTCGTCCTATTATGCAAGTGTGTTTGGAGATTGACAAAAAAGATTTAGTTCTTTTTGTGAATCATTGGAAATCTAAGTCCGGTGGCGAGGTGGAAACGGAAATTTGGCGAGATTGGCAGGAAGCTTTGCTCGGTGAACGATTAGTTCGTGATTTTAGTTTTTCAGGAAAAAATGCTTACATTTTGTGTGGAGATTTTAATAGGAGTGCTGAGGATTTTGTTTGTGATTTTGAAGGTGCTTTTATTGAGTCTGAGATTGGTGGGAAGTTTGAATGTGCTGATGCGAATGTTGTATTAAGAACTTTTGGACAGGGGAAGTCTGAGTTTGTTTGTGTTTATTCACCTTGGTTTGGTAAGTCTGGTGGGTTTAAAACTGAAAAAGGAAGTTATTTTTATAAAGGTAGTTGGGAAAGGATTGATAACATTTTTTCTTTTGGAAGTTTAAAAATTTCTGGATTTATGGTCGAAAGTGAAGGAAATCTGGCAAAAGAAGATGGTTCACCTTTCAGATATTCTGTATACAACGGCGAAGGTTATTCTGATCATTTTCCTTTGGTGTGCAGTTTATTGCTTTAGTATGACCCAGGTTGCGCCTGTTCCGCCTTCTTGTTTTGTTTTTGGATGGCCTGACATTCCGCAGCGTTTGTCGCGTTCAATAAACTTCCGAACAAAAGGCCCGAGAACTGGATCTGTTCCTGTGGTGTGGATTCCTTTTCCGTGGATTATAATCACTTTTCTGATTCCGCGTCGAAGGCAATCTGTAATAAAGTAATCGAGTTTTTCTTGAGCTTGTGCTTGAGTTAAACCATGCAAATCTAGGCGTGCTTCGGGTTTCATGTTTAAAAGATAATTTCTGTCCGTCTGATTTGAAATTTCTAGTTCTTGTTCGGCAATTTTATCTTTATCAATGGTACCATAACGGCGAAGCCACATTTCCATTGGATTAATACGCTTGGAATTTTCAGCTTGAATTTTCAATTCAAAATCTTTTTCGGCGGCTAAAGCCTTTTCCTCTGCAGTAGGCGCATTTGCCTTCTTATGAGAAACTGTGCTTTTGCCGCTTTCTTTTTGTTTTTTGATTTGTGTTGCCTGATATTTATCCCATTGGTCTAGAATATCACCCATATCCATAAAAATCACCTCAAAATAATTGCAATCTATCAGTCAAAAACTTTACGCCGCCATTCAGATTCCAAATCTTCCATACTCAATACGGTTTCTTCTGGTTGAGCAGTTATAACAGAACGTAAATAAGGTTCTACAACAAGACTTTTGTAACTGTCCCATCTGGCAGGAAGTTTTTGTGGAACAGAAAGCATCTGAGAAGGCGGAAGATTTGTCAAAAGATGTGTATAAAAAACAGGCAAAATGTGTTCTGTAACATCGCGAACTGAAGAAAATCCTCCAGAAATGCCAAAAAGTTCCGTATCCAAATTCAGTTTTTCTTTTCTTTCCAAAATCAACTGTTGATTATCCGCATTGAAAAACCACGAAATGAATTCTGTTGCACCCGGCTGATTCTGGCAGTCTTTGTAAATTCCAAGCATAATCATAGAATCTTCAATTGGAATCTTTTTATCCTGAACAATCCATCGATAATCAATCCCAAAATCCTGATTTTTTATAGTTTTGAAAAGTTGGTCACTCGTAGTATACGCATACAAAGTTCTGTCTGAAATAACCTGACGGTAATAAGGCATAAAAAGATATTTAAAAGCAAAATCCTGTTCAGTTTGAGCCGATTCATTTTCTGTAAAAATCCAATCTTTTAATTTATCTG
>CAMEET010000048.1 GCA_945915085.1 uncultured Treponema sp.
TAACGCTTAAAGCCTTGACTTCGCCGTTTTGAGGGGGTTGTACTACCCCCTCAATCAAAGTAACCAAAAAACAGGCTATTCGGGGTTGCGCTATCGCTTCATTCCTTCGCTACGCTACGGAACGGCTTCGCCGCCCCTACTATCCTTGCCACATTTTAAAATCAAAATATAACTTAATAAAAATAAAGGTCTGTCCCTTTTTAAAACTTTTAAAACAGGGACAGACCTTTGTTTATTGACCTTAATTTATTATGCATAAAAAAACCCTGCTACTTTCGTAGCAGGGCAAAAATTAAATCATCTTATACATGATATTATTTTTTTACCATATAAGGTAATGTTGCATTTAAATATACTGGTTCTTCTTTAGCTCCAGAAACATTATATTTTGTAACTACTTTGATTACATAATGATCTTCTAGATAAGTATTAACTTCTGTAGAATCATATGTTTTTTTAGTATTAGTAATATTTACACTTCTATGATAGTAATCAGAATCAGTCTTTGAATCACTTTCAAAATCTTTTACCTTTATTGGATTAAGTTTTTTCCATTCTGCTTTTTCATCGATTCTATATGAAGAATCTGTTGCGATATATGAAATTTCTACGGTATCATAGTTGTCTATTGTATTTGTAGCTTCATAAATATCTTTAGATAAGTTAACTTTCAAAGATCTAGTAAATTTTGTTCCTGTTGAATCTTTATCTTCATCTACATTCCACCAAATGTTAATTGGTAAATCACCGCTTACACTAACAGGAGATGTAGATGCTTGAACTTTAATGTAATTTTCAGCGTTTCCTTCTTTTGCCTTTACTTCAGCTGCAATTGCAAGATATTGGCCTACTTCTCCAGCATTTTCAATATCAAATGCATAATCCCACCACCAGCCGTTTACTGCATCATAATCATTAACTGCAAACTTAATCTCTTTACCTGTTGTCACAGCTGCAACTTTTGCAAGTTCAGGATCTTTATTAGTAGCATATTTTACAGAAACAAGTTCTCCACCATTAACATTAATTTGATTTCCAATCCAGTCATTAAGTAGAAGGTCAGTAGCACCTTTTTTCTGTGTAGGAGCACTAATTTCTATATGAACTGCATCTGCTTTTCCTACAGTATATTTTTCACTTCTATTTACAGTAACACTGTTAACCTTTCCTGTAGATTTAATTTCTGCAAATTCTGCTTTTACAAATACATATTTATTTTCTGGAACATCTTTAATAAGGAATGCCTGCTGTTGGTCTGCAATTGTTGGTGCAACTGTAAAATAATTTTCTTCTTTATATTCAGAATCCAAAACTTTACTTGAATCATCTGATGTACTGTATGCATAAGCTACAGATACAATCTTGTTACCAGAATTAGGAGTAACCTTAACAACAACATCGTTTCTATTGTTATCATCATCAAATTCTACAAAATCAAGACCCCAAACACTTCCACCATCTGTAGTATTGATACTAGCTTTAGGAAGATATGCTGTTCGGTCACCGCTTTCAAATTCTTTATCTTTGCTCAAAACTACATAATAGTCATATGCAACATTGTTAGCTGGAACTGTATCGTCTACTACATAAACAACAGTAGTTTTTCCGTAGCTTGTAATAGAATCTGCTTTCAAACCTGTAACTTCTTCAAGATTTGAGGTACCATTCACAGCACGATATACTTTGTAATCAGTTACAGCAAATACTTCTTTACCATCAAGAGAAACAGCTGGTTCAAACTGAACACGAGCAATAGTTTTTGCATCATCAATATATTTTACTGTAATATTACTTGTAGGTTTTGATGTTTTAACTGCAGGAATTGTGATTGTAGTATTTAATGCAAATATTGTTTCTCCATAATAAGCATTACGATACCATTCACCCAATGCATTTACTGTTGCTTTGAATTTATATTCACCTGCACTTGTAATTACAGACTTTTTGCTTAAAGTTTTATTTTGATATTCATTAAATTCAGTCTCTGTTCTAGTTGGATAATCATAGTAGAAAATTTCTTCCTTATTTCCAGTGTATCCAACTACTCTTGTTGACAAATAAGCTTTTGTAGGAGCAGTTACATGAATAGCTCCATCAACTAACTGTACTTTAATATTCTCTGCTGTTGGAATAAAATCATCTTTCCATTCTTTATTGTCAGCATCTTTGTCAAAATCCCAACCAGAATCTTTTTCATATTTTGGAAGATCGATTGCTTTTGTTCCTACAGGTGGGAAAATATTTGTAACTGATGCAGAACCAGCATTACTGTCATAAACATAAACTGCTCTTGAAGGATTTGAGTTACTCAAAGCATAAACTTTGTATTCTACATCAACATCATTAACAGACAAACTATCTGTAATATACAAATCCGATGTAACACCATCATCACCAAGTGAATCAAGTAAAGTTTCAACTCCTCCGTCTACAGTTCTAGTAACTTTATAATTAGCTGCACCTTTTACTGCATTCCAAGAAATATAGTTAACTCCTGGGTATGCAACCGCTTTTACACTTGGTGTTTCCAAAGTATCAACTGTATCAATTCTGCTATCAACTTGAGTACAAGAAGCTAAAAGCACAGATACTGCTAATACAGATAAAGCACCTTTTAACAAATTTGTTTTTTTCATAAAAAAAACTCCCCCGAGCTTTTACTCGGAAACTTATTAGTTATAACATCCACATACGCAGATGTAATTCTATATAAAACGCGTTTTATAGGCACCCGCCTATTTGCGTTTAATATACTGTTTAATTATTAGTCACTTCACTCTTAAAATCACCGATTTCTTATTTGAAATTCCCACTCCTTTCTTGTTTGAAATTCTATTTTTCCATAAGGAATAGTTACATTTTCTGAACCATCAAAAAGTCTAATAGTTTTTGCAACTTTTGGTTTAATTAAAGCATCAATATAGTAGTACAATTTTTCTTCATTTTTTGTGATTCTTTCAAAATTATAATATTTATTATCCTTATCAACATTGTTATTTATATTCCCTAAACCCCACAAAGTACCACTTTGGTCGTTCCAATTAGAATTCCTAAATCCCAAATTATAGTTTGAAATTAAATAAACATTTGTATCCTTTGGAAAACTACAATCATTAAAATATACAACATAATTATTTTTAGATTCATCATCTTTTCGCCATGCGGTTACATTCCAGCTTTCAAAAAATGGATCATTATCAACTTCACCCAAAACATCATAACCACTGGTTATTTCTATGTTAGAACTATAACGATAGTTAAGTTCAAAATGAAGTGTATATTTTTTACCTTTTTCTACAAAAGGAAATGAAAAATAAAAAGCGTTATCTACCCAATTATCAATTTCCTTCAATTCTAAAATATTTCTATTACCTGCCCAATGGCTCTCTTCCCAATAACTACCATTTTGATCAGTATATTTAAGACTGATATTTTCCCATTTATCTATTGACCAAAAATTTTCTTTTGGTTGAATTCTAGTAATCAATCCACATTTTGTAGACCATACTTTCATATTATAATAATAATCATTATACTCTTTCGAATTACAATCAATCAAATTACAATCAATCAAATTACAATTTTCATTTTCATCCAAAATAGGTGTTATATCTCTGTGAACTTGAGTACAACTTACAAAAAACAATGCAAAGATAAAACAAAACACTGTTACTACTTTTAAAATGTTCTTTTTCATTTATTTACTCCCAATTCTGTTTTAATCGGCAAAGCCAAAATAATATTTTTTTTGAAGTATACCCCCCCCCATGCACTTTGTCAACTATTTTATAACATTTTGTAATAATTTTTTTATTAAAAAACAAAGGTCTGTCCCCAATTTAAAAAAAATCCTTCCGCAAGTTTTCTAATCACTTACAGAAGGATTTTCTATAGTTTAAAGTAAATAATTTATCAATCTTTTTACATTGACTAATTAACTAATCCTGCAAAGCTTCGTAACCTTCTTCGCCAGTTCTTACTTTTACAACATTTTCAACATCGAATACAAAAATCTTTCCGTCGCCAATGTGACCTGTGTAAAGCACTTCTTTAGCTGCATGAATTACTAAATCAACAGGAACTTCTGATACAACAATTTCAATCTTAATCTTTGGAAGAAGAGTCATATCAACTTCGGCACCACGATAGTATTCTGTTTTACCATGCTGAACACCGCAACCCATAACATTTACAACAGTCATACCAGTTACACCGATATTGTTCATAGCTTCTTTCAAAACTTCAAATTTTGTTGGACGTGTAATAATCACAACTTTATGGAACTTAGCATCTGGTCTAGCCGTAACTTTTGCAACTGGAACAGCAGTTTCTTTTGGAACAATGCTGTCAATTCCAGCCTGTTCAGCTTCAGCAAGTTCTTCGTCAGAATACTGAGTTGCAAATCCTGCATAACCAGTGTCAAGACCGTGTTCAAGTTTATCAAGACCAATGATTTCTTCTTCCTTAGTAACACGCAAACCAAAAATTGCCTTAATAATGATAAATGTTATTGTAATTGTGATTGCAGCCCAACCAGCAGTACTCAACATTCCCAAAAGCTGTAAACCAAGAAGTTTGAATCCGCCACCATAGAAAAGACCAACCAAAGTATTTCCAGCAGAATCAGCAATTGCATATCCTGGAGCAGATGGAGTTGCAAAAAGACCAACTGCAATAGTTCCCCAAATACCATTCATCATATGTACAGCCACAGCACCAACTGGGTCATCAATATGAAGCACATGATCCAAGAACCAAACACCAAAAATTACAAGTAAACCAGCAACAATACCAATAATTGCAGCACCAGTACAATCTGTAACATCACAAGGAGCTGTGATAGCAACAAGACCTGCCAGAGATGCGTTCAAACACATAGAAACATCAGGTTTACCATATTTAATCCATGTAAAAATCATACAAGTAACAGTTGCCACAGCAGGAGCTACAGTTGTTGTCAAAAAGATAGAACCAAGCTGACCAATAGAAGTTGCAGCAGCACCATTAAAGCCATACCAACCCAACCAAAGAATGAATACACCAAGAGCACCAATAGGAATGTTATGACCAGGAATAGCGTTTACTTTTGTAACTTTTCCATCCTTATCTTTCACAAATTTTCCGATACGTGGGCCAACCATTTTTGCACCGATTATTGCACAAATACCGCCGACCATGTGGATACAACAAGAACCTGCAAAATCGTGGAAACCAAGCTGAGCAAGCCATCCGCCACCCCATGTCCAGTGTGCTTCAATAGGATAAATTAATCCAGAAATAATTGCAGAATAAACACAATATGAAAGGAATTTTGTACGTTCAGCCATTGCACCAGAAACTATAGTTGCAGTAGTAGCACAGAAAACCAGATTGAAAACAAAAGCAGAAAAGTTAAAATCGGCATAAGCTGTGAACAAATCAAATCCAGGTTTTCCAATAAAACCAATCAAATCTTCGCCCAAAAGCATACTTGCACCAATCAAACAGAACATAACTGTACCAATACAGAAGTCCATCAGGTTTTTCATGATGATATTACCAGTGTTTTTTGCACGTGTAAAACCAGTTTCAACCATTGCAAATCCAGCCTGCATCCAGAAAACCAGAGCGGCACCAATCAAGAACCATACACCCCACAAATCACTACTAAGTGATTGGATAGCCTGCATAACTTCTTCCATAATACACCTCCAAATATTAATTCAAAAAATTATTTTTCAACCTATTTTACGCTAAACAACAAATCAGCATAACTTGGAACTGGCCAAACTTCAGCAGGAACACAACCTTCCAATTCATCAACATTTTCTCGCAGCTCACTCATAGCCTGGAAAACAGTGTTTCTATAGTACAAAGCAAGTGCACCAGTTTCGCTAACATTCTTAGCCTCAATAACAGCCTTATCCAAAGCCTTAACTTTATTGTAAATAGAAGCAGTGAGCAAACTAACTTTTGCAAGAAGTTCAGATTCATAAGAATCATCAGCGCCACCAGCAGCCTTTTTCAAAGAAACAATTTCAGCAAGTTCCTTTGCATATTTACTTGCAGCTGGAAGATAAAGTTTTTTAGCCATATCAAGCATTGTCAAAGCTTCAATGTTAATCACTTTTGAATAGTTTTCGTTATAAATCTCATAACGAGAAGCAAGTTCCACTTCGCTCAAAATTCCGTGTTCAGACAAAACTTTTTTGTTTTTAGCATCCAAAAGATGAGAGTAAGCTTCTGGAGTAGATTTCAAATTCAAAAGTCCACGTTTTTCAGCTTCCTGAACCCAAGAATCATCATAACCATTGCCATTGAAAATAATTCTCTTATGTTCTTTGATAGTTTTCAAAATCAGGTTATGCAAATCATTAGTAAAATCTTTGCTTCCTTCCAAAGCATCAGCAAACTGTTTCAACTCCTCTGCAACAGCCGCATTAATCATAATGTTTGCACAGGCAATAGATTCACTTGAACCAAGCATACGGAATTCAAATTTATTTCCAGTAAAAGCAAATGGCGAAGTTCTGTTTCGGTCAGTAGTATCTTTGTTGAAATCAGGCAAAACAGTAACACCAATCTGCATTTTCTCTTTTTCATGAGCACCGTAAAGTTTTCCTTCTTCAATACTCTGCAAAATCTGACTCAATTCATCGCCCAAGAAAATAGAAACAATAGCTGGAGGCGCTTCGTTAGCTCCAAGACGATGGTCGTTACCAGCACTGGCAACAGAAATTCGGAGCAAATCTTGATATTCATCTACAGCTTTGATAACAGCACACAAGAACAAAAGGAACTGAGCGTTGCTTGCAGGAGTTGCACCAGGGTCAAGCAAGTTTTTACCAGTGTTAGTAGAAATAGACCAGTTGTTGTGTTTACCACTTCCGTTTACACCAGCAAAAGGTTTTTCGTGCAAAAGACAAACCATACCATGTTTAGAAGCAACTTTTCTCATCACTTCCATAGTCAACTGATTGTGGTCGCAGGCAAGATTTGTAGTAGTAAAGATTGGAGCAAGTTCATGCTGAGCAGGAGCAACTTCGTTATGTTCAGTTTTAGCAAGAATTCCTAGCTTCCACAACTCATTGTTCAAATCTTTCATAAAAGCCTGAACACGAGGTTTAATCATACCAAAATAATGATCTTCAAGTTCCTGACCTTTTGGAGCCTTTGCACCAAACAAAGTTCTTCCAGTCAAAATCAAATCTTCACGTTTATCATAAACAGATTTATCAACCAAAAAATATTCCTGTTCAGGACCAACAGTAGTTTTTACACTGCAAACATCCTTATTTCCAAACAAATGAAGAACGCGCAAAGCCTGCTTATTGATAGCCTGCATAGAACGGAGCAATGGAGTTTTCTTATCCAAAGCTTCACCAGTATAAGAACAGAAAGCAGTAGGAATGCACAAAGTTCCATCTTTTATAAAAGCGTAAGAAGTTGGATCCCAAGCAGTATAACCACGAGCTTCAAAAGTAGCACGCAAACCACCACTTGGAAAAGAAGAAGCATCAGGTTCACCCTGCACAAGTTCCTTTCCACTAAATTCCATAATAATTTTACCTTCAGGAGCTGGCGAAATAAAACTATCATGTTTTTCAGCAGTAACTCCTGTCAAAGGCTGGAACCAGTGAGTAAAATGAGTAGCACCTTTTTCCAAAGCCCAGTCTTTCATAGCATTTGCAACGATATTAGCTACAGAAGGGTCAAGTTTTTCACCACCTTCAATAGTCCTCATCAACTGTTTGTAAGTTTCTTTAGGCAAACGAGCCTTCATCACCGTTTCATTAAAAACGTTTTCACCAAAAATTGATGTAACAGAATCCATAAAATCCTCCAAAATATTGTAAAAAAAATTCCCAAAAACAAGGAGGGGAAAGCCTTCCCCACGCTCCCAAGCAAGTCGCTCCAAGAATCGCCCCTGCAAGCAGTGCCGGTTCTTTCCGCTTTGTTGCTTGTCCGCTACCCCTTCTAGCGGGGGCAAAATTCACCTAAATCATGCCCCCGCAACGCCCCAAAATCCTCAGTAAAACCAAAAAAGGCGCCGTAATAATCACGCAGAAATCACCTGCAAAATTATTACGACGCCCTTGCCGATTTTACTTTGGTTTAGTTTAAAACAAAAAAGGTCGCAAGAATTCTATTCCTGCGACCTCATTGCCGTTTGATAAAATATTTATAACTTATTACAAAAAAAGTGTCAATAAGTTCTGCAAAACTTTTTCACCTTTTTACAAAATAATTTATAATTTTTTAGAAATAATTCAAACTATTTTGTCTGAGCTGCATAAATTTCATTTGTCAGTTTTACAATCTTTTCAACATTCAAATTTTTGCAACTTGAAACATATTCATCCCAATCAGAATCAATATTTTTCTGACCAGTAATAAATTTCAAAGTCCATGCATTAATGTTATCCTGCAAAGGAACAGCCCAAAGATTCAACTGTTCTCTCTGATCTTCACTTGGTTTTGCTTTAGGGTCAACAGAAGCAACTGTTTTGTATTTTCCATAACGTGCATACAAATCCTGAACAGCAGGAGTAAAGTTATCTGTAGATTCAGCAGTAGAGTGACCATAGAAATAGTTTCCACCAGCATAACCCCATTTCAAACGAATGTCAGTATCAGTGTCTTTTCCGCCAATACCCAATCCACCACATTTAAATCCTGGAAGCAACTGTTTAATTTTCATGCCATCAACTTCTGTATAATCCCAGGTTTTTCCCTGTGGTCCCCATTTACAAAGAGTATAAGCTTCTTTTGAATAGAACATCCAGTCCACAAAACGAACAAGTTTAATAAATCCTTCAGTTCCCAAATCATCAAGAGCTTTCTGAGAGAGCATTACACCACATTCAAGACGAGATGTTTCAGCAAGATTTTTGTTTGTTCCAGAAGGATAAGCAGTTACATAAAGTTTATAGTTACCTTCTCCCAGGATTTTTGCAAGACTTGCTTCATCATTAGACATTGAAGAACGGTTTGTAGATTTGATAACTGTTTTTCCACTATAGAACTTATTGTTAGCAACATCATCAGACTGAGTGAAAGTTTCTGGATCAAGAATTCCATCTTTTACAAAACTGTTTGCTACTTTGATAAACTTTTTGTAATCTTCGCTTACAGAAGATGAATAGAATTCTTTCTTTGCAGGGTCAAATTTTATACCACCATTTGAACCGTCCATAGCCCATCCAGAAATAACATTATAAGATGCACCCATGATTTTCAAAAGATTTCCACCAGTACCTTTTCCAGATTCACCGCACCACAAATCAGACCAGATGTAGTCTTTTTCTGTACACATTCCCTGAGAAACCATATATTTTTTTACACCCAGAAGAACATCGTGCAAAGATTCCCAAGTCCAATCTTTTTCAAGCTCACGAATGTTATATCCAGCTGCTTCAAAAATATCTTCACGAACTTCGATTGTATAATCCTGCAAAGCTGCCTGATGCATACCAGGAAGACGATAGAATTTTCCATCATTCTGGCGAATTGTATCCAAATCAGGATTCATATTATATTTTTCCACAAAAGCAGAAAAGTTTGGCATGTACTGAATATAGTCTGAAACCGCTACAACACCGCCACCTGCAACGTAAGGATTTTCATCATAAACTTTTGGAATAATATAAGTTGCACTTCCAGAGTTGATAGCCAAATTGATTTTCTGATTATAATCACCGCTATCATAAGAAGTAATGTCCAGATGAACATTTGTCAGATTTTCTATATCTTTAAAAATTCCTTCAGATTCCCATTCTGGCTGCTTTGCATACCAAGAAGCATCACTGAAAGAAATAGAATAAGTCACTGGTTCATCAGAATGAAAAGTAACTTCTTCACCAAAAGTATATCCTTTAGCTTCTACATCACCTTTTACTTCAGCTTTTTTGTTTCCCCCACAAGAAACAAATAAAGAAGCAAAACACAAACCTGCTATCAAAACCGATAGATTTTTTTTCATAGTTCATCCTCCTGATTTGTTTAAACTATTATTCACTTTTTTATTCTTTTACACCACCAAGCATCATACCTTTTACGTAATACTTAGAAATAAAAGGATAGATACAAATAATTGGTAATGTCATAAGCACCATTGAACAAGATTTAATATTTGCAGCAATCTGCATTTTTTC
The DNA here is from genome assembly GCA_945915085.1 of uncultured Treponema sp. Lineage (GTDB taxonomy): Bacteria > Spirochaetota > Spirochaetia > Treponematales > Treponemataceae > Treponema_D. The sequence goes on from CAMEET010000048.1 coordinate 10,134, forward strand.
TGCATTTACTTCACCAGGGTCTGCAGAAGTAGAAGCCCCACTAATGATTGTCTTTAGATAATAAGCAACCGGCCACATTTCCTTTTTATCAAGATAAAGGAACGCATTGTACCAGTTATTCCAGTAACCAACCGCATTGAAAAGAATCATAGTTGCAATAATTGGCATAGATAAAGGAAGCACAATTCTGATAAATATCCCGATTGGACTTAAACCATCAAGCTGACCAGCTTCTTCTAATTCATGGGGAGTTTCAGCAAAGAAAGATTTCATCAAAATGACATAATAAGTGCTGATTAGCGAAGGAATCAAAAATCCAGCTACATGATTAATCAGGTGAAGACGTTGCATTAAAACGTAATTTGGAATCAATCCGCCTGAAAAATACATCGTAAAGATTACAAACTTTGTCAAAATTTTGTGACCTTTCAATTCTTTTTTTGAAAGCGGATAGGCAAGGCAGCAACTGAAAACCAAAGATAAAAAAGTTCCAATTACAGCATAAATAACAGTGTTTTTATATGAACGCAAAAAATCACCTTTTTCCAGTACAGATTTATAAGTATTAATATTAAATCCTACAGGAAACAAAGTTACCTTTCCCAAAGTGATTGCTTCTTCCGATGAAAAAGATTGTGCCACGAGATACAAGAAAGGATACAAAGTAATAGCACAAATCAAAATCATAATCAAAGTGTTCACATATTTAAAAATTGTGTAACCAGTACTTTCACGCACCTTAACGCTTTTTTCTTTTTTATTGATTTTATTACTGTTTACCATAAACCTGCTCCTGTAAGTTTCTTAGAAATTTTGTTAGCACCAGTCAATAAAGTAAGGTTCAAAACAGCCTCAAACAATCCAACTGCTGTAGCATAGCTATAATTTCCAGAGCCCAAACCAAGTCTGAAAACAAACGTTGAAATAATATCTGCTTTTTCATAAGTCATAGGATTATATAGAAGGAAAACTTTCTCAAAGGCTCCACCAGAACCAACCAATCCTCCAATATCCAAAATCAACAGTGTAGTAATAGTCGGCAAGATACACGGAATTGTTACGTGCCATACACACTGGAAATGATTAGCACCATCAACTTTTGCCGCCTCATAAAGTGAAGGATTTATGCCGGAAATTGCAGCAAGATACAAAATAGTACCCCAACCCAAACTCTGCCAGACACCAGAAGCAACAAATATAGTAGAAAACCATTTTGGCTGAGCAATAAACGAAATTGGATCACCACCAAGTTTTTGAATCAAAGCGTTAATTGGACCTGATGTTGAAACAAGTTCGCGAATCATTCCGGTAACAATTACCATAGAAATAAAATGCGGGAGATAAGAAACTGTCTGAACAAATTTTTTCCACCACAAAGCTTTTATTTCATTCAGCAAAAGAGCAAAAATCAATGTGAGAGGAAATCTGACAAGAAGATAAGCAACATTTAAAACAAGAGTATTTTTGAAAGCTCGCCAGAATGTTCTATCACCAATGAACTGCCTGAAATATTTTAATCCGCTCCATTCATCACCAAAAATACTATGCCCTGCCCTATATCGTCTAAAAGCAATAATATTTCCTGCCATAGGAACATAACGGAAAATAATGTAATAAACCACAGGAATGAGAAGCAAAGCATAAAACTGCCAGTACTTAAAAAAATACTTTTTTGCGCTACTCAATTGATTTTTCTGCAATTGATTTGATGAATCAGAAAGTAAACCAGTTTCTTTTTTCTTCATAAAAAAATCCTTCGTCCGCATCATGCAAACAATTTAATAAGAAAGTCTCTGAGGAAACTTTTCCAAAGTAAATACAATAGAATACAAGAAATTTATAACTTGCATACTAGTACACTTGTAGATTAATTATAACTCATTTCATTATATTGTCAAATCTTTTTTGATTATTTATAAACAATTCAATAGATATTTGTCTTTTAAGGATTTTGAAAAAGAGCTCGCCTCACAACTTTTTTTTAGGCGATATAAAACAATTTTCAGAAGAAGCTGGTATGTTTTATTTAGATTTACAAAATTACCCGTCCATGCGATTGAGTTTTCTCAATCGCATTTTAGGAGTGAATTAATTGTTTTTCCCCACCATCACTAAAATCAAAAACTATTTTCCAAAATGATTTTTGATTCTTTCAACTGCAACTTTTGTGCGTTCTCGATCACCAAATGCTGTCAGGCGGAGATAGCCTTCACCAGACTTTCCAAAACCACTTCCTGGTGTTCCTACAACATTGCATTTTTCCAAAAGTTCATCAAAGAATGACCAACTTGTGTAACCTTCTGGAATTTTAAGCCAAATGTATGGAGAATAAATTCCACCGTAACATTTGAACCCAGCATCTGTTAATCCGTCAAAAATAATTTTTGCATTCTCACGATAATAATTAAGGTTTTCCTGAATCTGTTTTTGACCTTCATCAGTATAAACCGCTTCAGCAGCTTTTTGAGTGATGTAAGAAACACCGTTGAACTTTGTGCATTGTCTTCTGTTCCAAAGATAATTTAACTTTGTTCCTTCAAACTCCAGTTCTTCAGGCACAACAGTATAACCACAACGCAAACCAGTAAAACCAGCAGTTTTCGAAAATGAGCGGATTTCGATAGCACAAGTTTTACTTCCAGGAATTTCATAAATTGATTTAGGATATTTTCCATCGGTAATAAACGCTTCATAAGCAGAATCAAACAAAATCAAACTTTTGTGAGCATTTGCATAATCAACCCATTTTTGAAGATATTCTTTAGAAGCAACAGTTCCAGTTGGATTATTTGGGAAGCAAAGATAAATAATATCAGCAACTTTTCCCCCAAAAGCATCATCACTTGGTAAAACAGGCAAAAAATCATTTTCTTCTGTACAAGGCATAATGATGATATTGTTTTTTCTTCCGTTCATGATATTTGTATCCAAATAAACTGGATAAACTGGATCACAAATGGCAACAGTGTTATCAACATTAAAAATATCACCAATGTTTCCGCAGTCAGATTTTGCTCCATCAGAAAGGAAAATCTCATTTTTCTTGAACGAAATGCCTCTGTCCAAATAATCATGTTTTAAAATTGTTTCCAAAATAAAATCATATCCCTGCTCTGGTGGATAACCATGGAAAGTTTCAGGTTTGCTCATTTCATCTACAGCTTTGTGCATTGCATCAATTACAGCAGGACAAATCGGGCGGGTTACATCTCCAATTGAAAGTTTAATTATATCAGCTTCAAGATGTTTTTCCTGAAATTCACGCTGTTTTCTTGCCACAGTAGAAAAAAGATAATTCTGTTCCAAGTCCAAAAAATTCTTATTTATCTTCATAGAATACCCCTAAATAAAATTATGCAATTTTAACTTGCATTAATTTTTTTTTCAATGCTTTTTGACATGGTTTTGAAGAAAAATAAGGTCTGTCCCTAAAAACAAAATTTTCCATATTTGTCCCTGTTTGAGTGTCGCTGATTGTGTGGCACTAATTATGTTTATAAGAACATTTCTTTCATTTATCTATAAACTGATTTACAGATTTATTCAGTTCCTGAACAGATGAATTTGCAAGTCTTACAACATCAAGAATCTGTTTAGAAGAATTCTGCAGACTCTGAGCTGCTTTTCTGCATGATTCAAGTCCACTATTTACATTGCCCGTTACATTCTGCAAAGTCTTGCACTCTTGAAGAGTCTGTTCTGTTTTGGAAGAAATTTTTACAGTATCATCTTTAACTTTATTTGTGCTGTTCATAATTTCATCCACAGATTTAAGGATTTCATTTGCTTTGTCCCCCTGCTCTGCCGTTGCTTTTTCCAGCCGCGCAAATACCATTTCAATTTCTTTGATATATTCAATCGTTTTACCAAAACCCAAATCCACTTTGTTGGAAGTATCTGCCACTTCATCAATTTTGGCTTGAATAGAACTCAAATATGCATTCGAAGATTTAGCCTGCACAGCAGAAGTTTCCGCAAGTTTTCTAATCTCATCAGCAACAACAGCAAAACCTTTTCCTGCATCACCAGCATGAGCCGCCTCAATAGCAGCATTCATAGCCAGAAGATTAGTTTTTCCGGCAACAGCTGAAATTACATTATTCATTTGTAAAAGTGCTTCAGATTCTTTTTTTACATTTCTGATTTGTTCAGTAGAAGCAGAAATAATATTTTTATTTTCAGAAGAAGAATTTACAAGTTCAGAAACCTGCACAGAAGCAGCAGAAATATTTTCCCTGAGAGTTACAACATTTTGCATCATCCATTCTATAGAAGAAACTGACTCTGTAATAAGTTTATTTTGATTTTCAATTTCAGTAGAAAAACCTTCCATTTCAGAAACAATATCCAAAACATTTTCATTAACCTTTGAAACAGAATTGTTCTGAGTAGAAATATTATTATCAATCTGAGAAATCGAATCTACAGTAATATCCAAAGAAGAATTAATAAGATTTGAAGTATCAGATAAAGATTCTGTCATATTTTCAACTGAAATCACAGCATCTTTAGTTTTTTCTATCATATTTCCAATACTCTGTGAAACACTTTCAAAAGCCAATGCCAATTCAGATGCTTCTTTAATAGAAGAATCTTTAAATTCAACAGAAAAATCACCTTTTGCAAGTTTTTTACAGTTTGCTGATAAAGAAGAAAAAATGCCTCCAATAATTTTTGAAAATGAAAGTGCACAAATAATCACAACTGCCGAAACAATCAAGACAATCAAAAGAAGAAAACCTGTTAATGTATTTGAAGAAGCCGTAAAATCTGAAACTGGTCCTTCAGCAACAACAAACCACGGAGTACCTTCACAAGGCGAAACAGAATAATAATTTTTATCAACAATAAAACTGTGTGTTTTTCCGTCAAGATAATTTCGGGCATTGTACCCCGATTTTGAAATCAAACTGTTATCAAAATAATTTTCTGCAGTAATTTTTTCAGCATCTTTATTTGTAATAAACAAACCATTTTCATCAACAAGATAAATATTATTATTTTTAGAAATAGAAAATCCATTTACTAAATCAGTGAGGTCATTCAAAATCAAATCAGCAGCCCCAACTCCAAGCAAAGACGATTTATAAGCAGCATAAGACACAGTAACGCAAAGTTGATTTGTCATAGAATCCACATACGGTTCTGTGAATACAGCACGCCCTTTATTATTCACAGCATTTTTAAACCACGGACGTTTTGCAGGTTCCCAATCATCATCTGGAATCCAGCCAGAACTGTCAACATAATAACCACCAAGTTCGGGATGAAATCTGGACACTTCAGTTCCAAAATACAACGAAAATCCTTCTGGCAATAAAGATGTCAGAGAATCCGCAGCAGCCTGAAGAGCAACAGGTTCATCATAAGTTTGAGCCAAAAGAGAAAGATTTTTTACAATTTCACTATATGGCAAAAGCATATTTTCAATTTCAGTTGAAAGTTTTTCAGTACCAAGTTTTGAAATTTCAATAACATTTTCTTTTGAATTCGAATGCATAGACTTCAAAAAACCAGTGCATAAAACGGCACTCTGCACAACAATCGAACCTAAAATCAAAGACAAAAGAATTACAATAAAAGGGATATGAACAGAACTTTTTGTTTTCATAAATATCTACTCCTGTAAGATTTGATTATAATGCACAAATCTCGAAATAACAAGTTTTTTAGGTCTGTCCCTGGCTCGTGCTGTTTACTCTAATACCAACGTACGTATCGTCTGCACGAGCATTGAGTTTTTGCAATTTCAGCATCTGCTTTTTAGTTTTAATTCCAGCCCTGCAAAAACTCAGTGTCTGTTTAGTTTAAAGCAAGATCTGTCCCCTATTTTTTACACAAATTTTACATTTAAAACATTGTTTTTTACTATGTGTATGTGTAAATTAATAGTATGATATATCTTTTGGAAGATGATGATTCCATCCGTAAACTTATTGATTATTCTCTGAAATCACAAGGATTTGACTGCAAAAGTTTTTCCATGCCGTCAGATTTTTGGACTGACCTTGAAAAAGAAGGACAACAACCTGAGCTCATTCTTCTTGATTTAATGCTACCGCAAGAAGACGGAATTTCTATTTTGAAAAAACTGCGCTCCAGCAATCAGACTTCAAAAATTCCTGTCATCATTTTGACTGCAAAAGACACCGAATTTGATGTTGTTACAGGTCTTGATTCTGGGGCTGATGATTACATCACAAAGCCATTTGGAATGATGACTCTCATTTCAAGAATTAAAGCTGTTTTACGTCGTTATGACGGTAAATCATATCAAAGCAAACAAAAAATTCTTGAAACTGGTAAAATCAAAATCGATATAACGCGTCACACAGTTTTTTCAGACAACAAACAAGTTTTTTTAACTGTAAAGGAATTTGATCTTCTGGTTCTTTTGATTGAAAATCGTCCAAATGTTCTTACAAGAGAACAACTTTTAGATTCGATATGGAAAATAGATGCGGAAATTGAAAGCCGTACTGTTGATGTACACATTCGCACGTTGAGACAAAAACTTGGTGATGCCGGAAATATCATTGAAACAGTCAGAGGAGTTGGCTATAAATGTCTGTAGAAAAAAATCCAAAAACAAAGGAAAAGTCATTAACTTTTACTATTTTCAAAAGCACATTTCTTCTTGGTTCTCTAGTTTATTTTTTATGCGCAATTATGTTTATCTCAAATCTTTATAATTATTTTGAACAACAAATTTTCAATGAACTAGAAAACGAAGCGACCTTTATTGAGGATTTTATCTTAAATCATCAATATGATGAAATCAGGAATTTTGATACAAAAAACAGAATTACACTTATCCACAAAAATGGTGAAGTTTTCTTTGATAATAAAGTCGATATTCAAAATCTTGGAAATCATTTTACACGAGAAGAAATTCTTGGTGCATTGAAAAATAAACAAGCAAAAGTTTCTAGATTTTCATCTACAATGACAGAAAAAACACTTTATTATGCTAAACAACTTTCAAATCAAGATATTCTACGCATTTCCTGCAATCAACATTCAGTGGCTGTTCTTGTTTTGGGAATGAGTCAATCACTTTTGATTATGTTTGTAATTGCGATAATTATTTGTGCTATCATTGCAAAATTTGTATCAAAAAAAATAGTTGAACCTTTGAATAAAATCAATCTTGAAAATCCAGAGAATTCAAATGTTTATCAGGAACTCAAACCTTTTACACACAGAATTGCAGAAGAAAACTTTGAAAAAGCACAACGTGAAGAATTACGTCAACAGTTCAGTGCAAATGTCAGTCACGAATTAAAAACTCCACTTACAAGTATAAGCGGATTTGCAGAAATTTTGAAAAATGGTGGAACTGATGAACAAACTACAAAGGATTTTGCTAATACAATCTACGAAGAAACACAAAGAATGATTAGCCTTGTAAATGATATTATCAAGCTTTCAAAACTTGATGAAAAATCTATTTCCCAAGAAAAAGAAGAAATCAACCTTGCAGAACTTTCCAAAGAAATAATCACTCCCCTACTCCCTGTTGCAGAAAAAAAGAATGTAAAAATAGATGTAGAAGCAGAAAATCAAGTTTTTATAAATGGTGTTCGTTCAGTAATTTTTGAAATGATTTACAATCTCGTAGAAAATGCCATAAAATATAACAAAAATGATGGAAAAGTAATTGTCAAAGTATCAAAAATATCAGAAAATCCGTCTTCAAAAAAACAAACCGTAGTTTTAAGCGTTAGCGATACAGGAATTGGAATTCCAAAGAATGAACAGGAACGAATTTTCGAAAGATTTTACAGAATAGACAAAAGCCGTTCGAAAGAATCTGGTGGAACAGGATTAGGTTTAAGTATTGTAAAACACGGAGCCAAATATCACAATGCAAAAGTTACCCTTTCCTCACAGGAAGGAAAAGGCAGTACTTTTGAAATTCATTTTGAAGGTTAGATTACTATTCAATTAATTTAAAACTAATTGAATTTGAACACAACTTATTTTCTTCATTAAGAAAATTCACTACAATAATATTATTATTATTTTTTAAAGACTCATCTGTTTTAGAAATAATAAGTTTTCCTGTTTCTTCTGTTTCACAACTTATGCCATTTACTTTAAAAATTATTTTTTCACCTTCTTTTATATTTCCATTCCGAAGTTTAGCTTCAATTTTAATACTTTCAAAATCTTTTATATATAATTCACTTTCATCTTCAAATGCCTTTTCTTCACCAGAAGATATACAATACGCATTAATCAAAATTTCATAATCTTTCTCTTGAACCGAAATACTTGCATTTCCTTCCTTGTATATTGGGGAAAGTTTAATAGAAATTTTATTTTCACCCTCCACTACAGTATATTTTTCAGATATTCCTTCATATTTTTCAATATATTTATTATCCAAAGCTTTATTAAAATTTACAGTCGCAGAAATTGTAATTTCAGAATTTATTGGAATGTCAGTAAACTCGATTTTAGCTTTATTATCTACGACAACAGATGTCTGTTCAATATCTTCGTAACCTTCCTTTTTTAATACACATTTTACTGATAAATTTTCAGTGGAAACACCTGCTTCTCTACAAATAGATTTTACTGAATTTTCTGACAATGAAACACAAACAAAACCATCATTAAAGTTATTTAATCCACAAGAAAAAAATAAAAAAGAGAAAACTACAAGAAATAAGACCCTTTTTATCATAAATACCCTCCAAAAACTAATAAGATTAAATATCAAGTTTTAAATTTATTCAGGATTCTTATGTTTCGCAAAACAGAATTTGTACACTTCCTCAACTAATCACATAAATACATAATATACTAAACATAAAATCAGAAATATTAGTTAGGACAAATGTCGAGTTTTAAATTTTTATTCTTTGGGTGGCTTTTTGCTTCGC
>CAMEET010000049.1 GCA_945915085.1 uncultured Treponema sp.
CTCTTACGCCGATGATACTGCTCTTCGCGGGAAAGTAGGATGCTGCCAGGCTTTTAAGGGCAGTTAGCTCAGCTGGTACGAGCGTCTGGTTTACACCCAGAATGTCGGGAGTTCGATCCTCTCACTGCCCATATTTGAAGCACTCTATTTTAAGTAGAGTGCTTTTTTTTTGATATAAAGGAAATGATATGAATAAAACTCTAAGATTTAATAAAATCCCTGAAAAATGGGAAGAATATCTGCCTTTGGGAAATGGAAGATTAGGATGCATGGTTAAAACTCATCCTACAAATGAAATAATACAGCTAAATGAAGAAGGAATCTGGTCTGGAGGACCTATAGATAGAATAAATCCAGATACTCAAAAAAATATAAAAAAAATCAGAGAATTGATAAAGAAAGGAAATGTAAAGGAAGCTCAGGAATTAGGATTTCAAAGTCTTTCTGGCACTTCATTTAATGAAAGAGTTTATCAAACTGCAGGTGAATTTAAAATCGATTTTTTTGAAAACGATAACTTTGGAATAGAATGTGGTTTTCCTTTGCAGCACAAATCTCCACAAAAATATCTTGAAAGTTACAATGCAGAGTTAAATCTTTCAGAATCAGTAGTGAATGTAAGCTATCAAAATGACAAGGATGTGGTTTTTAATAGGCGAATTTGGATTAGTGCCAAGAAAGATATGATTTTTATGTATATAAAATCATCACAAAGAAAAAAAATCTGTTTTAGAGGTTATTTTGATAGAGGAATTTGGCAGGACAGTGTAAACATAAAGGATGATTCGGTTTTTATGGAAGATGCACATGGAATTCCTTTTTGCGCAGGTGTCGGAGCAATATGCAATGAAGGAAAAATAGAAACAAATGGTTTTTGTATAAATGGAACGGACTGTTCTGAAGTATTGTTATTTATAGATATTCAATGTTGGCAATGGAATGACAAAATAAAAACAAAAAATGATTTTGATAAAGCGATTTTAGAAAATACATGGACTGAAAAATGTGAAAAAAATATTGAAAGAATAAAACAGGAAGCTCAAAATTATGTTTTATCAGAATATGTGCATAAATTATATCAGGAACATGTTGAAGAGTATTCAAAATATTGGAATCGTTTTAATTTAAATATCGGAAATCAAGATGAAAATAATAAAACTGTATCTGAATTTCTGGCTGATTGCAATCCTGAAAATATAGAATTAGTAAATTTATATTCTGATTTTTCAAGATATCTGATGATTAGTGGAAGCCGAAAGCCTGGAATTCTTCCATTAACTTTACAGGGATTATGGAATTGTTATATGGATCCTCCGTGGGGAAGTAAATATACAATCAACATAAACACACAGATGAATTATTGGCCTGTCAATCTGACTAATCTTTGCGAATGTGAATTACCACTCATCAATCTTCTGGAAAGAGCTTATGAGAATGGAAAAATAGTTGCACAGAAAATGTATAATTGCAGAGGATATGTATTACATCACAATACTGATTTTTGGGGAGATGCAGCACCTCAGGATGCTTGGCTTCCTGGAACATATTGGGTTTTGGGAGCAGCATGGCTGTCAACTCATATTTGGGAACATTTTGAGTATACAATTGATGTAGAATTTTTAAAACGTTATTATTATTTGATGCATGAAGCATGCAGGTTTTTTGTAGATTTTCTGACTCCATGTGATTTACTTGCAGATGATGGAAATCCATATCTTGTGATTAATCCTTCCGTATCTCCTGAAAATTCTTATGTAACCAAAACCGGTGAAGTAGGAGCTTTCTGTGAAGGCTGCGAAATGGATAACATGATTCTGGAACATTTGTTTTCAAGTGTATTAAAATCATATAAATATATAGAAGAAAGTTGTGTTGATAAAGATGGAATTAGATATCCAAAAGAAGATTTTGATGATTTTAAATATATTTTGAATCACTTAAAAAAGCCTGAATTGAATAATGACGGTTCTCTGATGGAATGGAATACTCAGGTTCAGGAAGTGGAACCTGGACACAGGCATATTTCGCATCTTTATGGACTTTTTCCTGGTCACACTATCAGTGTGGAACGAACTCCACACCTTGCAGAAGCGGCAAAGAAAACTTTGGAAAAAAGATTGATGAACGGTGGCGGACATACAGGATGGAGTCAGGCTTGGATAATAAATTTTTATGCCCAACTTGGAATGGGTGATGAAGCTCTTTCTTCTGTTGTAAAACTTTTTAAGAATTCAACTTTGCCAAATCTTCTGGATAATCATCCTCCGTTCCAGATTGATGGAAATTTTGGAGCACTGGTCGGAATCTTAAGGATGATTGTGCAGAGTGAATTTGTTGATGGAAAAGTGAATGTAAAACTTTTGCCTGCTTTGCCTTCTGAACCAGCTTGGCAGAATGGTAGTGTACGAGGGATTGCAATAAAAGGTGGTTATACATTGGATTTTGAATGGAAAAATGGCACTGTTGTGAGAAGTGAATTACATACAGGAAAATTTTCGATAGGGGAAGATAAGGTAAAAATAAGGTAGAATTTTACATCGCTGCACTTAATTACATCAACTTAGAGTTCCTAACAAAACTCTCTTATTCAACTGTTCGCTTGGTGCGAACGAATCATAACTTTTTGAAAGTTGAAACTTTCTTCAAAGTTATGATTTTAGGGAAGGTTTAAATCAAATGGCTAAGATTGCGCCATTTGATTTAACTTAGATTTTCTTTCGAAACTCTCTTATTCAACTGTTCGCTTGCCGCGAACGAATCATAACCTTTCGGAAGTTGAAACTTTCTTCAAAGTTATGATTTTAAGGAAGATTTTTCTAAAGCCTTCTCAATTGTTAAAGCCGGAGTTCCTGGATGACGTAATTCATCATAAGAAAGTTGCAGAATAAACCAGTTTTTTGCATCTTCTGTAACTTCAAATGTTAATACTGTATCAACCATCTGACCTGCTTTTATGTCTTTTATTGATTGTGCCTCCGAGAGATTAATGATATTATCTTTTCCTTGAGAATCATCAATCGGCAAAACTTTTAATTCTGGAATATCAGTATCAGATGTAAATTTCATATGAACTGTGATTTTATCACCGGCTTTAGGCAGATTTGCTTTTGTGAGACTGGTCCAATCTGCACCTGTAGATTTTACCCATGTTGCAGGATATTTGAGAACCCCGCCAATTGCTCCATCATATAAGTCCATATCGTAAGTTGCAGGATGAGAAACATTTCTAAATACATCTGTTTCTAGAGGATCTCCCGGTAATTCTTTTATCCAAAGTTTTATTTCACTGTCTACTCCTCCAAGAGAAGCATGAGCCCATGAATAATATTTTCCGTCTTTGAAACAAACTCTTTCATAGCAGCTGCCAAAACCGTACGAAAGGCCTTCAGAATTGAGACGCCAGAATCTGTAAACTTCAGGTTTTATGTCAGCTTCATTTTCAAAACCTACAGTTCTATAAGATGTAAAACTCTGTTTCTTTTCTTCAAAGCTGTAAAAAGTCCATTTCATTCCATTATATTCATATTCATAATATCCGTTTTTACATTTGTCGCCGTAAGGAGTTTTCTTTGCCTTTACAAAAATTCCAGGAACATTAACATATCCTTCTTTATAATTTCCGTTCTGAAAATCTGTTTCAGAAAAACATGTTCCCCATGGAGTATGGTATGTATCTGTTGCAGCTGAATTTATTTTAGCTTCTGCAGTTGAAACAGAAACAACTGCATTATCGGCTGTTTCCTTTGCGGCTTTTGCTTCATCAACTATTCCTTCCATATTTTCAAAATAGTCATAGGCAAATGCATGGTAAATACCGTTTGAATTTGTTGTCTTCCAGACTTCATTATAGGAGCCGCCTGAAACTTCAGCTTTGAAAGTACCTGTTAAATTACTTCCGTTCCAGTTCTGGTAACAATACAATGAATCAGCACAAACTTGAGCTTTAGTAGCTTTTTTATCAGGAGCAATATTCTTTTCCCACCAGTCTGAAAGAGTTGCATTTTTTGCAATATTTTTGAACCATTCTGGCATTGTGTCTGCAACTGTAATTTCAATAATTCTTCCGTTTGATTCAGAATATCTGTGGGCTACATGAACTTTTTCTCCATCCAGAACAGAAGGACCTGTCGCAGAAGTGTCTCTCTCATAGATTTCTGGCTGAACAGGAGTTACAGTTTCATCAACCATACCTGACCACTCTTCAAAGTTGTTCCATTCATAGAAATTATTTCTTGATTTTCCACCTTCGTCCTTCCAGTAATCTGTAAAACGTGTACCAGTCATAATTGAATTAATACTGAACATAAAATTATCATTGAACTTATTTTCTGCCTTATTCCATGTTCTACCGCAAGCAATTCCGTTTACAAACAAAGGAACTTTTGCACATTTTGATTTTTTGTATGGAGAAATCTTCTTCCACCAGTCACTGTCAGAATCCATAGACACTTTTGAAGAAATTTCTTTAAACCAGTCTGGAGCTCGGTCGTCTACCAGAACTTCAAGAATCACTCCGTCTTTCATTGCAACTCTGTGTGTCACAACCCATTTTTTACCGTCAATAAATGAATTTGCAGCGAAGAGTTTTCCTCCCAAAGCTAAAACAAACATAAGAATGCTTATTCTCATGATTTTATTAAATTTAGTCATTTAAAATCCTCCTTTAATTAATCTTTTATAAAATGACTTAATTCTTATTCAATTTTGGAAAAAACGAATTTTCCGCTTATAGTAACGCTGGCCCCAGCTGATATCTGGCTTGGATAGGAGCCTGATTGCATAAAGAGCTTAAAAAGAAAATATGTTCCGGCTTTTTCTTTTGATATTGTGACAATTTTTTCAAAAGTTTTAGTAGATCCGTCAAAGCCTTCTTCAAAATGCCAGCCGTAGTCTTCAAGGCTGACCCACTTATTGTTTATTACAGCCTGTGTTCCCACGCTTTTGATTACTTTTTCTGAAGGGTTGTTTTTCTGAGGACTTACCGTCAATTCAAAAGAGCATCTAACCTTATCTCCCTCTTTTAAAATGAGGCTTTCGTCTGTTGGTGGAAAATAAAGGTTATATTGATCTGTACTTGTCAGCTGAACTTTGTTGAGGGTTATAGTTAAGGTATTGCCGTCACACTCAGAAGTCATTGATTTACTGCTTTCATGATTTTTCCACATGACATAGGACTGCTTTCCGTTTGACCAGTAACTTTTGAAATCAGGCCCTCTTTGTGAAAAAGCAGAAATATAAAAATCTTTCATTTCTGCTTTGTATGTTTTGTCTTTGCTGCAAAAAATCTTTTTAGGGACATAACAGATTTCAAAATATCCCTCCTGACTATATCTGTCTCCATATTGTTTTTTTATGGCAGTTAAATCTGTATTTGCACCAAGAACCTTAAACCATTTTGGTGCAGTCCTATTAACCAGAATTTCAAGAACTTCATCTTTTGAATTTGGAATTCTTTGCACGATAAAAAGATTATCAGCATCATTTTCTACAGTTTCTGGCTTTTCAGTTTTTTTTATTTCATCATTTATTTCAGTAAAGTCTGCTATTGCATTGTAAGCCAGTCCGTTTTTTCTTGATTTACTTGATTCCTCAATCCAATAATCTAAGAAAGGAGAGCCCAGAAATGATTTGATTTCGGAATGAAATAATCCTGTGTAGTCATTATTTTCATCAAGCTCTGCCGTACATTCCAGCTGGTTGACTATTATAAAAGCCTTTGCCGCCTTACCATCTTGATAAGGAGAAAACTTCTGCCATGAGGAAGAATTTGAATCTAAAGAAGCCTGAGCAGCTGCGAGTTTAAACCATTCGGGAGCTTTAGATTCTGTACAGATTTCCATAATAACACCATCATTCATAACATAACGGTGAACTACTTCGTAGTCTTTTGCTTTTATACCTGCTGCAAAAACCGGTATTGCAAAAACAAAAAAATAAAATACAATACAGGCAAAACTATATTTTTTCATTTTACTTCCATAAAAAAAGATTTAAGTTCGCAACGCAAACTTTTAGTAAGATAAAACCACACAATCTTAGCGTTTTTTTTCATTTTTATGGATATTTTACATCAGAAAAAAAGTTTTGTAGTGAGAACAATTTAATCAAAATTTAGTGAATTTTTTCACCAAAAAAATCATTTTAGCTTTACAGAATTTGCCGAGAGCAATAAAAATGGTGAAATATTTCATCAAATATTGATTAACTCTCTCTCACTACAAACATTTTTTTTTATGATAAAATTATAAAAACATTAAAGAATGTAAGATGAAACCTACTGAAATTACATTACTTTTATCTTACAAAAAATTGTGCTACAAGCTTAATCATCAATTATTATTCCTAATTTCATTTCGGAATATTGAAAAAAAGTCAGTCGATTGTTAAAACAATCTTCTTGATTTTTTATGGGAGGTTTTTATGAACTTTTTAAGAAAATCATTATGGATTTGGTTAGGATTTTTTCTCCTTGTTTTTTTTGGCTGCAATAATGAATTAAATAGTAATCAGGAAACGCTGGGAGGCATTACACTTGATTATAACACTTCTTTTTACAACACCCCAATGAAGGAAGCCTTAAAAGCCAGTCAGGACCTTGTAAAACAATCTGTAAAATCATCAAATAATTCTAGAGCAACCTTTGTAGAGCCTACAGAAGAAGATTCCTGGCAAGGCTATATTTCAAATAAATACGGTAATAACTGGAACGTTCCTTCAAGTATATACGGAACAAGTCTGGATACGGCTGATAACACTCTTGTTATAAATGGCGAAGAGCTTGGAACCTTACAGGACTTAGTATTCCACAAGGATGAGAATGGCAATTTCACAAAAGCTATATTCCAATACAAAGATAACCTTTATTACGTTTTGGATTATCAGACTGGCAACGGTAGTTATTTAGTTCTTTCATCTGAAGACGATTATGACCATATTTGCTTTACACAGGATGGTAAAATTGATAGTCCAGATTTCTCAAACTTTAAGATTTGGGTATGGGATTTAGCAGCAGATGGTCAATTGTATAGAAGAGGAAATCTGGGCTATGCCTACACTCTTAGAAATGTAGAAATGCTGGACGGCAGTTATGCGACGGTTACTGTTTCTGGTTTTAATTATTATCATTATGGCTTTAGAGTCTGGATTCAGGAAACAGATGGTACAAGTGTAAAAGATACATACCCGGAAAATTCAGCAGATTCTCAAGTTTATAAACCGCAAGCTCTAAATGATTTTGTAACAGATGACACAGAAGATTTTATTTACAAGATTGTAAATAATACAAGTGGAAAGCTTACTGTTGCCAACTATATCCGCGATGTTTACATGCAGTATGATGAACTTGATTTTACAGTGATGGCAGTTTCAGATGATGTTGTGATTGAAGAAGGAGAATCTTATGAATTTAAATACAGTTTAGACACTTTAAAAAATAAGTATGGCAAAGATAAATGTATTGGTTGCTATTTCTTCCCAGAAGGTAAATGGCGTTGTTGGGGATGGGAAAATTCTTTTGATTTTGCATACAATATTCATACAGTAACAGTAAAAGATTCAGAAAGATACTGTATAGATGGTGAAAATTCTTGGGATGTTATGGACATAGAATTACCGAGCGTAAATATGCAAACTTTTGTAAATGCCGTTTATTCAGAAAATTATAAAGATGGTTGGCTTATTGATTTACCTGAAACAGAAACCACAAAATGGAAGGTTACTGAAATGTGGTTTTATTCAACTGGGGATAAACTTATTTATAATGCAGCATATATTTTTGATTATTCAGCACTAGAAAAAACACTGCAAGAAAAAATTCCAGACTGTAAATTGTTCATTTCAGCTTTGTCTAAAGATTCATACAATGGATGGATGCCAAAAAATGCTAATTACGGTTTACTTCTCCGTTTGGAAAGTAAAAACTGCAATATAGGAAATAAATTGTGCGAAACCGTAGAAACGAGCGTATTGCAGGAAGTGTACGAAATAATGAAAGAGAGTGCATCCAATTTAATACGTAATAATTAAAAAATGTTCCTTAAAATTGCACACCGCAGAAAGTTTCAACTTTCGAGGAGTGTAATTCGTTCGCGTCCTCGCGAACAGTTCAATAAGAGAGTTTTGAAAGAAACTCTAAGTTAAATCAAATGGCGCAATTTTAGCCATTTGATTTAAACGTTAATAATTATCATTCATTTATCATTCAGATTGCACCAAATGATTATAAAGTAGCTGAATGTGGAAAAACATTAAGTAAAATCAAATGGCGCAATCTTAGCCATTTTATTAAACGTTCATTTAAATAAGTAAAATATAGCGGGCGGGGGCGTTGCGGGGGTGCGCTCGAAACTGCGTCCTTACGGACTTGTTGCGAATACCCCCGCTAGAAGGGGTAGCGAGCAACGAAGTGCGAGCGAGGGGGAGACTTCCCCCTCCTCAGACTGTCTAAAAACTACATTTTTGGTTGTTTTTTCTTCCTCAAACCCCATATTTAGTGTCGTTTTTTGTCTTTTCCATCAAATTTAACACTAGGGCTTTGAGTTTTTAGACAATCTCTCCTAATTCAATATTTTTTTTGAAATTTAAAAAAGTCTTTGCAAAAGTTGATATAAAATTGGATTTGACTATTGCAAAAAAATCCTGATTCTGATATTATGTTTGATACGTATTTAGACTTTGGGTGAAATGGTATTTAATCCCCGTTTTATGCTGTTTTCCGGTTTATTTACCAGTCTTTTGCGGATTGGATTGTGTTTCCTTTTTTTCCACTGCATTTGGCGTTTTGATTCATTTTATTTAATGAGGTATTATATGTACGCAACTATCGAATTCAAGGGCAAACAGTACAAAGCTGAAAAAGATGTTGTCCTTACAGTTGACAAGCTTGATGCTGAAAAAGGTACAAAAATTGACATTGATACAGTTCTTTTGGTAAGTGATGGTGATAAAATTAGTGTTGGAACTCCATATGTTGCTGGTGCAAAAGTTACTGTAGTTGTTGAAGAAACTTTTAAAGATAAAAAAGTTCTTGTTTTCAAATATAAATCAAAGAAAGACTATCATCGTCTTATTGGTCACAGACAGCAGTACACAAAAGTACGTGTTGAATCAATCACACTTGCATAATTACATTTTTATAAGGAGATTACTATGGGAAGAACACGTGGTGGATCTGGTGCAAAAAACGGACGCGATTCAAATCCAAAGAATTTGGGTATTAAAAAATATGCTGGTGAAACTGTAACTGCAGGTTCAATTATTCTTAAACAGCGTGGAACAAAATTCTATCCTGGCAACAATGTTATGAAAGCTGGTGATGACAGTTTGTTTGCTGTAGCTGACGGAAAAGTTGTTTACGGAGAAAGAAATAATCATAAAGTTGTTTCTGTTGAAGTAGCAAAATAGTTCAATAAAAAGAGTTTCAAAGAAGCTCTATGTTTGTATAAATGGTTTAAAATATCAACCATTTGTATAATGCGTTCTGTTTAGCTGAATAAGCATAGAATTAGTTTACTAATTTTGGAATGCCCGGTTTGACGAAAAATCTGCCGGGCTTTTTTTTTGAGAAAGTTTTGGAGATGTAAATGATTGGTTTTGCTGATGAAGCGTTGATTGAAGTTCGTTCTGGAAATGGTGGAAATGGTTGTGTTGCTTTTCGCCGGGAAAAATATGTGCCTCATGGCGGACCAAATGGTGGTGATGGAGGAAAAGGTGGCGATATCGTTTTTGTTGTGAAACGTAATTTGCGTACACTTGCAAAAATCAGACACAAGCATTGTTTTAAAGCAAAAAATGGTGGCGACGGTCAAGGCTGGAATCGTTATGGAGCAGATGGTGAAGATTGTGTGATTCCTGTTCCTCCTGGAACTACGATAAAAGATGCAGAAACTGATGAAATAATTTATGATTTTACAACTGCTTCAGGTGATGAAAGGTTTGTTTTTTTGAAAGGCGGAAATGGCGGATGGGGAAATGTTCATTTTAAAACGTCAACAAATCAGGCTCCTCGTCATGCAAATCCTGGAATTCATGGTGAAACAAGATTTTTAAAACTTGAACTTTCTATTATGGCAGATGTCGGGTTAGTGGGATTTCCAAATGCTGGAAAATCTTCTTTATTGACATTTTTTACTAATGCACGTCCAAAAATTGCTCCATATCCATTTACAACAATTATTCCAAATCTTGGTGTTTTGAGAATTGATGATGAAAGTGATATTATTATTGCTGATATTCCTGGAATTATTGAAGGAGCAAGCGAAGGTCTTGGACTTGGCGACACTTTCTTGAAACACATAACAAGAACGTCCTGTTTGATTTTTATGATTGATTGTTCTGACGACAATTATCTGACAGCGTATGATACTTTGTGTAATGAACTGGCAAATTATTCTGATGAATTGATGGAAAAACCACGAATTGTGTTGTGCAACAAAATAGATGTTGAGGGAGCTTTTGAAAGGGCTGTGGAAGTTGCAGACAGAATCAGAAAAAATGAGCCGGAAACATGCGTTATTCCTGTTTCGGTTGTTACCGGCAGAGGAATGAAAGATGCTCAGCATAATATTATAAAACTTGTGAACAGTCAGCAAAAAACTGAAAATGTTTTTGATAACAAAAATGAGGAGTTTGGAAGTTCGTTTATGAAATCAAGAAGCAGTTCTGATGATTTTGATGACACCGAAATACAATATCCTGGAAGTGAAGGATGAAAGCAGCTGTTTTAGGCGGAAGTTTTAATCCTCTTCATAACGGTCATGTGATGCTGGCACAGAAAGTTTTGGAAGAATTTCATTATGACAAAATATTTTTTGTTCCTACTTTTTTGCCGCCACATAAACAGATTGTTTGCGGTGCTTCGGCAGAACAGCGTTTTGAAATGGTAAAAAATTTTTGTGAGTCATTTGAAAATAGAAAATGTTTTGTTGCTGAAGACTGTGAAATAAAAAGAGGTGGAATTTCTTACACGTATGATACTCTTGTTTATCTTGTAAAAAAGTATGGAACAGGAACTCAAAACGGAAAAAACAGAATTGAAGGAAAAATCGGATTAATCATGGGTGAGGAAATTGCCTGTGAATTTGAAAAATGGAAAAATCCTGAAGGAATTTGTGAACTTGCCGAATTGATTATTATTCCAAGAGTTTGTGATTATTCCAAAAATGATGTAGTTTCTTCAAAAAACAAGCCGACGGGAAATTATCTTGGAGATTTTGCAGGACAGTTTGATGAAAAAAAACTTATATATCCGCATAAAATGTTGTCTGAAAATGTGATGGCTGTTTCCTCAACAGATATAAGAAATAGAATCGCAAATCAAAAAGAATACAAACATCTGGTTCCAAAAGAAATATATGAATATATTGAAGAAAAAGGAATTTATAAAGATTTGCTTACAGACGAATGATTTTTTTTGGAAAATCTGATAATTTAAAGTAGATTTATTTTCTGTGCAGCAGAAACAAGGATTTGAAATGGAGAAAATTGACAAACTTATAAAAAAAGTTGATAAATATACAAAAAAATCTGTAAAAAAATCACGTTATGAACATTCTGTAAGAGTTGCTCAAATGTGCAGTCTGTTATGTAGAAAATTTGGAATGGACGAAAAAAATGGTTATCTTGCTGGAATTGGTCATGATATGTGCAAGGAAATTAATTATAAAAAAATGATTAAACTTGCATCAAAATATGACTGTCCTATTATGGAATTTGAATTGAAAAAGCCATCTCTTTTGCATGGGCGTGCTGCTGCTGTGATGATGAGAGAAAAATTTAAAATTGAGAATAAGGATATTTTGGAAGCAGTTGCTTTTCACACGACTGGAACTTTGAATATGTGTGATTTGACGAAATGTCTTTTTCTTGCTGATAAAATTGAATCTGGTCGTCCACAGTCTACTGAAGAATATAGAGAAAATCTTTTGAAACTAGATTTGCCGTCGCTTTTTCTTTCCGTTTTGAATGAAAATTATGAATATCTTTTAAAAAATGGAATTGAAATTGACAGTAAGACAAAAGAAATTGTGAATTTTTATAATTCAGAAAAACAACAGGTGAAGTAATGGGAAAAATAAAAATCAGGGATGAACAAAAAGGAATCATTTTTATTGCAATTATCTTTATAATTGTAGTTGGGCTTTCTATTTTCTTTTCTTTGACGCTTCGAACAAATGCTGTTAAAGAATATCTTAAAAATAATGATGTTTTGAGAACTCTTTTTGTAGTGGAAGATGAAGATAACAGCGTTCTTTTTTCAAGTCTGCTGATTTATGTTCCTGAAACTCAAAAAGCAGCTTTTATAAATCTTCCAGAACATACGGGAAAAATCTATCAGTCTTTGGGACGAGTTGATAAACTTGAAAAAGTATATTCTGAAGTAGGAATTAACGGATTTTTGGAGGAAGTGGAGAAACTTTTGGGATTGAAAATTCCGTTTTATACGATAATCACACTTGATAATTTTGTGAAATTAAGTGATTATTTTGGTGGAATGAGAATTTTTATTTCTGAACCTGTGGATTTTGTTTCGCAGGATGGTCAAAGATGGCTTTTGCCTTCTGGAGCAGTGAATCTTGATGGTGATAAGATTGCTGTTTATCTGAAATATAGGCTTGAAGAAGAAACTGAAGCTGATGTTCAGGAACGTTATCAGAATGTGTTTGCAGCTTTTTTGACTGGATTGCACGACCAGAAATTTACTATTTTTGACAGACGTAATTTTGAAAAATATTCAGAATGTTTTGTTACGAATGTAAAGGAAAAAGAAACTGAAACTTTATTTGCAGAAATCGCAGGTTTGGATTCTGAATCAATTATAAAACAGACAATTACAGGTTCTTTGCGAAATGTTGATGGAATGAGGCTTTTATTTCCTGACAATAACGGTGAATTTATTAAAGAAGCTGTTAAGCAGACTACAAATATGCTTATATCAACAGATGGAACTTTGAATACTCGAGTTTATGTTTTGGAGATTCAAAATGGTACGACAATTCAGGGACTTGCAAGAAATACTGCAATTCTTTTCCAGAATGCAAGTTATGATGTTTTAAGTCCTGTAAATGCAAATCGAAATGATTATGAAGAAACTTTGATTATTGACCACATTGGAAACCCTGAAATTGCAAAAATGGTTGGTGAATTTATTCACTGTACTAATATTATAGATGAAAATGATTTTGAGGAGGTAGAAGGTTATTCTTCGGAAGCAAACGTGGACTTTACAATTATTTTGGGTAAAGATTTCAACGGACGTTATGTTATTTCAAGAAAATCTTCACAATAGTATGAAAACAACAGAAGAAAAAGCAAGAGAAATTGCTAAACTTATGGAAGATGGAAAAGGGAAAGATGTTACTCTTTTGGATATTAGTGGACTGAATAGTTGGACTGATTATTTTGTAATAGTGACTGTTAATAGTTCTGCTCATTGGCAGGGACTTTACAAGCAGGTAAAAGAATATATAAAAGAAAATGATCTTGAAATTCATTTGACAAACAAAAAATCGCCTGATGGAGATGACTGGAATCTTATTGATTTGGGTGCAATTGTAATCCATTTAATGTCGGAGCAGGCAAGACAATTTTATGATTTGGAAAAACTCTGGCATAATGGTAAGATTATAGATATTAATCAATAAAAAACTATGGTGGATATTTTAATCTGTATCCACCACACTTTTTTTGATTTAATCAAAATGAATTAATCTTCTTCGTCAAAACTGCGTTTATAATTTCTGTAGCCGTCTTCATCTTCCTGATCATCATAAGGTTCGTCATAATCATCTTCTTTGAAAACATCATCGAAATAAAGCTCGGCTTCATCGTCAAATGTATCTAGCTGTTGATCGTCTTCTTCGTAATTATCAAAATCGTCATCAAATTTGTCGTCATCATATTCATCAAAATTGTCATCAAACGAAAAATTCATTGTTAAATCATCAAAATCAGAATTGGCAGACATATAAACCTCAGAATTATTGGCTCGAAAAAGATTATTTATTTATGATTTTTCATAAATTTTTTTAAAGTTAATTTAAATCACAGTTTTGTTAATGTCAATCACTTTTTGAAAAATTTTTTTGACAATCTACAAAAACGATGTATAATTTAATATGTGCTTTTGTAAAAAAAACTATACAGCGTATGCTAAAGTAAATTTTGGTTTGAATGTTTTGCCAAAAAATGGGGGAGAACAAAAAAACGAATATCATAATTTGGAAAGCATTTTTCAAACGGTAGATTTGTATGATGTGTTAACAGTGGAAAAAAATGATTCTTCTGTTTGTAAGGTGATTTGTAAGGATATGAAATTGCCCGAAAAAAACACACTGACAAATGCTTATGATGCTTTTTTTGAGATTACTGGATTAGAAAAAGTTGGAATTTGTGTTGAACTGAAAAAAGGTATTCCTAGTGGTGGAGGACTTGGAGGAGGATCTTCTGACGCGGCCGCTTTGGTACGGGCTTTGCAGGATATTTGTGACATCAGATTAAATCAAAAGCAGCTGGATTTTATTGCTTCAAAAACTGGAAGTGATGTTTTTTTCTTTATGAATTGTGACGAACAGGGAAAAGGCTGTGCTTTGGTTTGGGGACGCGGTGAAAATGTCAAAATGATTTCTCCAAGAAAAGATTTATTTTTAGTTTTGATTTTTCCACAGCAAAGTTCTTCTACAAAAGAAGCTTATGCACTGTTGGATGAAGCATATCAAAGGGGCGAAAAACTTGAATCACCTTCTTTGAATGAATTGGAGAATATTTATAATCGTTCAGTGGAGGACTGGACTTTTATCAATAGTTTTACGCCGGTAATTTCGAATTCCTGTGAAGAAATTCGGCTGGCACTAAAGGATTTACATAAAGTAGGATGTTGTTATTCTGAAATGTCAGGTTCAGGTTCAACTGTTTATGGAGTGTTTACTTTGAGGCAGCAAGCGATTTCCGCTAGTAATCTGCTTGGTGAAGCTTGGAAATGTAAACTGGTACAGACTGTTTAGTCTGTGAAGGAAATTTTGCGGAGGTGAAATATGCAAATAACCGAATTAAGACTTAGAAAAGTAGAAAACGAAGGTAAATTGAAGGCTTATGTTACAGTTACTTTTGACAACTGCTTTGTTGTTCACAATGTGAAAATTATTGAAGGAAAAACTGGACTTTTTATTGCCATGCCTAGCAGAAAAACTGCAAATGGTGAATATAAAGATGTAGCTCATCCGATTAGTCCTGATTTTAGAAATGAATTACAAGACAAAATTCTTGCTGAATATGATGCTGGAAATTTTGTTGAAAGTACTTCACAAGATGATTAATTTGTGATATAGTTAAATTCATCTTTGGGCCGTCGTCAAGCGGTAAGACACGGGCTTTTGGTGCCCGCATTCCACAGGTTCGAATCCTGTCGGCCCAGAAAAGGTAGTCATTTTCGGGTGACTGCCTTTTTTTATTTTAAATTGTCTGCATGAGGAAAATATGAATAATATCAAGGCTGTTATTTTTGATATGGATGGCGTAATTCTGGATTCTGAATCAATCTGTGATATAACATGGGAAATCACAAGAAAGGAATTTGGACTGCCGGACGGAACTGATGCTATAAATGAATGCAGAGGAACAAACAGAACAGATTCATGTATTATTCTCAGAAGAATTTTTGGACAGGAACTTGATGCTGAAAAATTTCTGGATATAAGTTCTGAACATTTTATGGAAATTGAATTTTCAAGTGGAATTCCACTTATGCCTTATGCAAAAGAAATTCTTGAATATTTAAAACCTAAATACAGATTGGCTTTGGCTTCGTCAACAAGAGGGCCTACAGTTTTGAGGCAATTAACAAATGCTGGTGTGATTGATTTTTTTGAAACGAGAACTACTGGAGAAATGGTTGTTCATAGTAAACCTGATCCTGAAATCTATCTTATGGCCTGCAAAAGTCTAGAACTGGAACCATGCGAATGTATTGCAGTTGAAGACAGTCCGAATGGTGCAAAAAGTGCGATTGCAGCTGGATTGAAAACCATTTTGATTCCTGATAGGACAAGTCCAGATGAAATGTTGATGCAAAAATGCTGGAAAGTCTGCAAATCTCTGAAAGATTTAAAAGAGTTTTTGTAAAGCGGACTGGAGCATGAAATGTGGAGTTTAATTTGAGTTTTCAATAATAAATTGTGACAAGAATTGTAAGGACTGGCAAAGTAAAAGCCACCCATAATATATAAATTCAAAACTAGAGATTTGACCTGTCATTTTCAAAAAAAACTGTAATGTGATAAAAAAATATTACAATTTGATTCTACCGTTTGAAATGTTCTGTAAATCCTGCGAAAGGGAATTAAATTGGTCGGCACGGATTTCGCCTTTTATCTGGATGTTTGTGGAAAAATTTTCCTGCAGATTATGCACATCAAAATTTTCAAGATGTTTTTTTATAAGTTTGTATAGATTATAGTCCGCATCGAATGTGAATTGTGTTTTTTCGATAAGTTCTGTAAAAGCTTTTTGTGAATCTGCTGCAAGAATAACATTTTTCGCACCGCCTGAATAAGCCTTTACAAGTCCGCCTGTTCCGAGTAAAGTGCCACCAAACCATCTGGTGACTGTGAGAATGCAATTTGTGCATTTTCTTCCTTTTAGCACATCTAAAACTGGTCTTCCAGCAGTGCCACTTGGTTCACCATCATCACTCATTCCCATTATTTCAGCATTATTTCCTACTACAAAAGCATGTACGACGTGTGTGGAATCTGAATATTTTGCTTTTTGCAATTTTACGATTTCGCGTGCCTGCGATTGAGAAGTGCAGGGAATTAATTCCGAGAGAAAACGAGAACTTTTGATAATTTCTTCAAAACTTACTTCGCAGGATAAAACGTCCATTTTTTATTTGTTATTGTTCTTTTGTTTCAGTTTTTTTTTCAGCTGATTTTTTCGACTGGGTAGTTTGAATTTCTATAGACTGAACTTCTTTTGCAACAATTCGCACACCTTTTGCCTTAAGTGACTTTTCCTCGTAAGAATCTGCTTTGAAAATCTCTGAAGTTACTTTTACTCGCGGTTTTTTCACATAATTTAATTTGAAACTGAACGATTTTCTTGTGTCAATGTGAAGAACTTCCATTCCTTCTGGTGCAAAAAAGTAATCACGATTCATAATGAAAGCAGAAATTTTACAGCGTTTTATGTAAACATATTGAGTTTCCGGTTCCCTGTAGATGATTGTGAAAAGAACTTTGGAAAGAGATTCTTTGTCTGCAAATCCGCAGTATTTCAATTGAGGGCCGACGAATAATTTTTCAGGAGTTTCTGAAACTGAAAATATGCCGCTTTTTCTGACATAAAGAATTTTATCAAATGGAGTGACTTTGAATAGTTCAACACCACCTGAAACTTGAATTCCAAGATAACCTGATTTTTCATCATATTTCAGCGGTTTATCACGTTTTGTAACTGCTTTTACATCAACAGTGTTTATGTTTGTAATTTTTGTGCGCCGTTTGATTTGAGCCGAGCCAAGTTTCTGTTCAATTGCGTCCAGCCAGCTGATTGCATAGTCAACCAGATTTTTGAGAAGTTTATTGATTTCTCTGATGCGTTTGTTTATTGCCGTAACTTCTGCTTTATTTTTGTTCATATCATAAAGAGAAATGCGGCGAATAGGAATTCTTAAAAGATGGTCGACATCATCATCAGTTATAGGACGGATGATTTCATCTTTGAAAGGTTTAAATCCATCTTTTACAGCTTTGTTCACACCTTCTTCAGTTTTCTGCTCTTCAATTTTTTTGTAAATTCTTTCTTCTACAAAAATGCGTTCAAGCGTACGCAGATGAAGTTTTTCCATCAATTCTTCTTTTTCCAGTTCAAGTTCACGTTTGAGAATTGCTACTAACTGTTTTGAATGATGTTCAATAACCTGCGTGCAAGTCATCTGCACAGGCATGTTATCTTTGATTACAAGAAGATTGCAGTAAACTGTCTGTTCACATTCTGTAAATGCATAAAGAGAATCAACAACGTCTTTTGTGTAGACACCTCGCTGCAGACGTATTTCGATGTTTACTTTATCTGAAGTGTAATCTTGAATTGAAGTTGCTTTAATTTTTCCATTTTTTACGGCTTTTTCAATGGAATCGCAAAGACTTTCTGTTGTAGAACCGTAAGGAAGTTCAGTTATGATAATTTTTTTATCATCGCTGGTGTCCATTTTGGCGCGTGTAATTATTTTTCCAAGTCCATCCTGATAATCGCTTACATCCATTAATCCGCCAGTTGGAAAATCAGGATAAAGTTGGAATTTTTCACCGCGTAAACATTTTTTTTCAGCTTCGATTACTTCGTGAATATTGTGACTCAAAATGTTTGTACTCATTCCGACTGCAATTCCTTCTGCACCTAGAATGAGAACAAGCGGAAGTTTTGCCTGGAAAGCTACAGGTTCTACATCCCTTCCATCATAAGTATCTATGTAAGGCGTGATTTTTGGATTTGTGTTTAAAATCTCTTTTGTGATGGCACGAAGACGACATTCAATATATCGGGGAGCTGAAGCACCATCACCTGTGTACATATTTCCAAAGTTTCCCTGTTTATCAATGAAAAGTTCTTTATTTGCAAGATTTACAAGGGCAGTATAAATGGAAGCATCGCCGTGAGGATGATAAGCCATGACTTTTCCGACAACATTTGCCACTTTTGTAAAACGTCCATCGTCTGTCTTGATGAGAGTGTGAATAATTCTTCGTTGAACTGGTTTAAGGCCGTCTGTGATTTCTGGGATTGCACGGTCACGAATAACGTAACTCGCATATTGAATGAAATTCTGATCAAAAAGATTTTTTACGTAAGCCATTTTTTCCCCACTTTTGTCTGTTTACGACAAATACCCTTTTATATTATATCTTGAAAAAGGGATTTAATCAAATGGATTTAGGGAAATGGATTTTGGGTGTAACTTGTAAAGATTAATTCCCCACTTTTCTGTCAGAAATTGCAAGATTTTT
>CAMEET010000050.1 GCA_945915085.1 uncultured Treponema sp.
GATTTGGACCCACGACCCCGAGATTACAAATCACGTGCTCTACCAGCTGAGCTAAAGCAGCATTTAGGTTGTTCGTTGTGAACGTTTATTATAATATACTCTTTGAAAAAAAAAGTCAATATGCAAAATCAATTTTTTTTAAAATTTTATTAGTTTTTTAAAAAAAGGTATGTATTTTTTTTCGATTACATTCTTCCATAAATATTCTTTATAAATATAATCAGAAGCTTTTTTTATCATTGAAATTATGAGATGTGGCTTTAGCTTTTTTATCATTATAACTTCAGTGAGTTTTACTGTTAATGATTCAGGATTATTATTTTTGTAGAGGAAACCAGTTTTATTATCTAAAATTTTATTTAATCCGCCGGTTTTGTGGGCAATCGGGAGAGTTCCATACGACTGTGCAATAAAATCTTCAAGTCCGCATGGTTCAAAAAAACTTGGCAAGACCATAAAATCGCAGGAAGCAGTTGCAAGTCTGACAACTTTTTGATTGTAACCGTTTATGAAAAATACTCTGTCTGGATATTTTTGTGTTAATTCGATGATTTTGTTTTCAAGTTCTGTTTCACCTTGTCCCGCTATGATAAAATTTACGTCATCAAAATTGTTGATGATGTTGGGAATTGCAGATGTAAGGACTGAAATGCCTTTTTGTGTTGTAATTCTGCCATGGTAAGCAATGAAAATTCCGTTTTTTTGAGAGATTGAACCGTACTTTTTTATGCCATTTGTATCAAAATTGTCGGAATGAACAATATTCTGTAAAAAATAATCGCGGCAAAGAAATTTTCCTGTGAGATTTTTGGAAGCAGGATCAAATTCATAAGGAAGTTTAGAAGAATTTTTGTCTTTTGGATTGTAGCGTTCAAAATCAAAACCGTTTGTAATACCAGTAATTTTGATTTTTTTAATCGCAAAAACTGTAGAAAGTCCATCAGTTTGATTATGAAATGCAGGATTGATCAGTTCTTCTGCATATTCTGGCGAAACCGTTGTGAGTTTTGCATTTGAATTTGCAGCAATCAAAAAAGGTTCAACTTTATTGTTATTCATGGAATTTTTCAGAAGTTTATCTGGAAGTGATGTAAAATATTCTGCTTCGTCCAGATTTTTAAATTCATGATGATAAAAAGGTCCCGCATTGTGAATGGTAACTACAAATTTAGGAAGTTTTGATACCTGAACATCTTGAAAAAAAGCTGGCAGAATTGCTGTGGAAGCGTCCTGACAGTGGATTATCTGTGGCAATTGTTCATCATGATGATGGATAAAATATTCGAAAACTGATTTTTGGAACAGGACATCCATAAAATGAGAATCAAGATGCCCTCTTCCTTTTATGAATTCCGGGTTTATTTTCTGTTCGTTTTCTGTATATGTATAAACTGCTTCTTTTTCTGCAAAACATTTGTGATTTACGAGAATTACTTGAAAATTTCCTTCTGAAAAAACTGCCTTTGTGTAAGATACAGTTTCATTTTTATCACAAAAATCGATTTGCGTAGAAAAAAAATCTTTTTGAATATTTTGAAGCAGATTCCATTGTGTACATTTAAAAGATGGTATAAATAAAGTTACGCTGTGACCTAAAAGAGAAAACTCTTTGCACAAAGAATAAGTGACGTTTTTTACACCGCCTGCTTCTGCAATTCCTGCACACTCCATGCTGACACACCAAAGATTCATTTTTCCTCCACAAACAGGTTAGGCTCACTGTTGTTCCACTTCACTCTGTACTTCTGTATTGATTTCATTTTTTATTTCAACAGGATTTTCGAAAAAACGCATTTTTAATTTATCGTAAAGCTCAAAATCTGGAACTTTTGAAGAAATCAAAGAAAAATTCATGAGTTCAATCAACGGGCAGTCTTCGTAAAATTTTATAGCACGAAGTAATTCATCTCGTTTTACAGATTCGAGGCGAAATTTTGGATTTTCTTGAATTTTTTTAAGGTAAAAATCGGCAGCAAGTTGTGCAATCGTATCTGCAGAATGATTAATGAATTGCTGTAAATCATCTTGATTTGAAATTTTATTTTCTTTTAAAAGCTGGATTACATCATGTTCTGACACTGTGAGAGACATGGAAAATTCAAAAGAATAATCAAAAGTTTCTTTTGGATTATATGAAGCATAAAAATCACCAGAAGGAAGCGTTCCTTTTATTTGCTTTGTGACAAAAACCGGTTCAACATTAAAAGTTTTGATAACGGCATTTGTAGGCAATAAAAACTGCCAATACCATGAAAATTTGCCATTTTCTACTGGTGTTTCATCTATTCCGTCTGTTTTTGAAATAACGACACCGAATTCTTCAGGTTTTACACGATACTGCGTCCAACCAAAAAAGAAAACCACGGTAGAAAAAATGATTAATATAAAAAGTGAAATAAGAAATTTCTTCATGGACTTAAACCAATTTTTGCAATATATTATAACAAGCAGAGTTCAAAAAATCAATTTCAAGTTTCTATAATTCAAATAAAAATGGATAATAAAAAATTTAAGTATTCAAAAAAAATAATCTCAAATTCGATTGTTTATAAAATCAGTATGACAGTTGATTTTGTGTTTTTTCTTTTTGGAATAATTCTTCTTTTACTCTATTTTATTGGCAATTATCAAAATTTCCAGGATTCCAGCCAGCAGTTTATTTTAAAAATCCTTTTTTTTTCATCTATTTTTACAAGTATTTTTTCTTTTTTACTTTTGATTGAAAGTATAATCAAGGTTTTTAGTGAAAATAAGAAAGTAAAACACATTATTAACTCCATTTTTCTTATTTTTTGCATCATTTTTGGCTTATTCTGTATGGAATTTTCGAATATTATAATGTATCTTTCTGAAGGATTAAAATTATGATGTTGAATTTACAAAGAATTTTCTTAAAAAAAATATCCATTCCTCAGATTTTAAAAGATTTTTACAAAGTTTTTGAACAAAATGGTTTTGAAGCTTATCTTGTTGGCGGTGCTGTTCGTGATATTTGTTTAAATAAAAAGGCTTCAGATTGGGATGTAGCAACTAATGCAACACCTCAGGATGTTATGAAAATGTTTAAATTTGTAGTTCCAACTGGTTTTGAACATGGAACTGTGACGGTGCATTTTCACAAAATAGAAATTGAAGTGACTACTTTTAGAACAGAATCAGGTTATTCAGATGCACGTCATCCGGATAAAATTAACTATGCAGCAACCATTGAGGAAGATTTAGCAAGACGCGATTTCACTATGAATGCAATTGCAGTTAATCTGAAAAATGGAAAATTGACTGATCCATACCATGGTCAAAAAGATATTAAAAAGAAGTTGATAAGAACAGTTGGAAATCCTTATGAAAGATTTATGGAAGACGGGCTTCGTCCAATCAGAGCTTTGCGTTTTGCTTCCAAACTTGATTTTGCAATAGAAGAAAATACTTTCAATGCGATTTTTGACAATAAAGTGCAGACAAAAGTTTTATCGATTTCGATTGAACGTTTTCGTGATGAATTTGAAAAAATTCTTAATTCAAAAAAGCCGTCTGTCGGGCTTAAATTAATGGAAAAGACTGGAATTCTGCAGCTTTTTATTCCTGAACTTTCAAAATGTCGCGGTGTTACTCAAAGTGATTACAGAGGATTTCATAAATTTGATGTTTTAGATCATCTTTTTTATGCATGTGACGGAGCTGTACAAAATAAATTGAATGTGCGGCTTGCTGCTCTTTTTCATGATATTGGAAAACCAGATGCAAAAAGAATTGTCACTCAGCAGGCTGTCAATGTAAAAACTGGTAAAACAGAAAATGTTGAAACTGTCACTTTTTATAATCACGAAAAAATCAGTAGAGATATAACTGAAAAAATTTTGACAAGACTTAAGTTTTCTAATGATATGATAAAAAATGTCTGTCATCTTGTAAATGAGCATATGTTTCATTATGAAAAAAATTGGACAAATGCAGCTGTAAGACGTTTTATAATCAGAGTGAAACCTGAAAATCTGGAAGATTTATTTGATCTGCGTCTTTCAGATATGTATGGAATGTGGAATCAGAAAGTTGAAATAAAATATAGTGCAGCAATTGATTTACTTTTGGAACTAAAAGAACAAATTCAAAGTGAATTGGAAAAACAGAACGCTCTTTCATTAAAAAGTTTAAAAGTGAACGGCAACGATTTGATTGAGCATAATATTGCTGCTGGAAAAAAAATTGGTGAAGTTTTAAATCATCTTCTGGAATGCGTGATTGAAGATCCTGAATTAAATGAAAAGGAAAAACTTTTAGAATTGGCGACAAATTATTCATTGTCCTTTAAAACAGTTTGACAAAATCCTTTCTTTTATATATAATTTTCAACATTGATTTGCCCGGATGGCGGAATTGGTAGACGCGCTTGGTTCAGGTCCAAGTGAAAGCAATTTCATAGGAGTTCAAGTCTCCTTTCGGGTACTCAAATTCTATTTTTGTTGCTGTGAAGGATAAATCATCTTCGTGTTGAAGGTGATTTTTTTTTGTTTTATCGTGCTGTTTTGAATTTTCGCACATTAATTTTGTTTTGAAATTATAAAGTTTATCGTTTTGAATTGGAAGACCAATCCAGCCAAGATGACAGCGCACTTGATGACGAAATCCCTGAGAAATTTTACATTCAACACGACACAAATTTTCCTTTTTTTCTAAAATCGTAACATTCGTGATGTAATTTTTTCTAGTTCCAACTTTGTTTTGAGCTGACAATGGAGATTCTGAAGTTACAGGACGCACTTCTTTATTTCCTTTTGAAAAACTTCTGAAAAATGATTCTATTCTGTAAGTTTTATGAGCATCAAAATGTGGTGAAAGCCTGTTTTCAGGAAATCCACCAAGTTTCTGCGCATTTTCCGCCAGAATGTCACATTTTGCAGTATAATATTTTACAAATTTTCCAAGTTTTTGCTGTTCAGTCAAAAAATCATAACATTCTTGAGTGGTGCAGATGAGTAAAAGTCCGTCGGTTGCAGTGTCAAGGCGGTGTAAAAGACCATATTCAATTTGTTTTTTTCCAGTAACATTTTGAATTTCTGGAAATATTTGTATTGCCTGGGAAAGAGCGTTGTTTTTATCATTTTTATTCAATGGTGCTGAAGGCAGATTTTTTGGTTTATAGATAACGAGAAAAGGTTTATTTTTATCTGGTTCAAAAATAATTTTAATTTTATCCATATTTTAATTAATTTAATAATTTTAGTTCTAATCGATAACAGTTTTTGGAAACAATTTTTTGAGTTTTTTTTCAATTTCGATAAAACGATCTGGGGTTTTTGTTCGAAATATAGCCAATCCATCTTCGAAGGAGTTTTGATAATTTCCAGATTGCATATAATTATTTTGATTGATATTTTGAGCCTGCGGTAATCTGATTTTTAACTGAACTGAATGAAGCATGAGCGTTGCATTTGGAAAATTTTTATCAGTTTTACTGTAAATTGAATCCCCAAGAATCGGACAGCCTAAGAATTTCATGTGGACGCGAATCTGATGTGTTCTTCCAGTTTTGATTCGAACTCTCATAAGTGAATAATTTCCATAACAGGCTATGCAGTGGTAGATTGTCCTTGCAAATTTTCCCTGATCTGTATCAACTACAGCTTTAAAACGATGACGGTTTTTGGGATCTCTTATGATTTGAGTGCGTAAATCTCCTGTTCTTTTTGGAGGGCGGCCAGCACAAATCAAAATATATTCTTTTTGAAGTGATTTTTCTTTAAACTGATTTTGTAAAAATTCTTCTGTATCACGATTTTTTGCAGTAATTATGATGCCAGATGTTTCTTTATCTAACCTATGAACAATTCCGGGGCGACGTCTTTCAAGAATCTCTGAACTGCTGCCTTCTTTCAGCTGTGTAATAGATTCTCTTCCCCAGTGATATAACAAAGCATTTACGAGTGTACCGTTCCAGTTTCCGCATGCTGGATGTGTCACCATTCCCTGCTTTTTGTTAACAACTGTAACATTTTCATCCTCATAAATAATATCAAGCGGAATATTTTCAGGTTCAATATCATCTGGAATGTTATCTTCCCATTGAATGTCTATCTGGTCGGAAGCTTTGACTTTTGCAGAAAGTTTTACTTTTTTTCCATTAATCAGGATTTCTGTAACTCCGCTTTTTAGTTTTGATCTGTTCATTCCATTTGGAAGGGAGGCAATAAATTTATCAAGACGGATTGAATCTTGAAAATCAGCTGGAACTTTTGCGCTGAAAAATGGCATTATTCTTCCACCTCCAGAACCTGCTCATCAATAACATCAATAACATCAATATTCTCAATAACATCAATATCATCATTACTATCAATAATTATTGGAACAGCACTTTCATCTTGACTAAGCGGAGTTATAATAATGCTCTGATTCAAAAGCTGTTCCCTCTTTTTTTTGTTAGAACGTTTGATAAGATTAATTATATAATCGGTCAAACCAATGCCTATAGAAATCCCAATTGAAGTAAATAAAATTCCAAGTTGTTCTTCTGTTGAATATGTGGAAGTTGCAAATGGATTTGGCGAATAGGCGGAATCGAACCCATTGTTTGCCCATCTTATTCCTGAATATACAATTCCTGCATCAAGTGTAACAAAAGGAAGTGAACCCAAAGTGACTATTTCAAAACGACGTAAATCTTTTAACCCCTGCGGCATTGTGGAGTTATCATATTCAAGCGGTGTTGTATCTTCAGAAAAAACAGGCATAGCCGAATTCAAAATGAGAGAAAAAAACAGGATTTTTAGAATTATAGATTTCTTTTTCATTTAGCGTAATCTCTTTCTCCGAAAATTGCAGTTCCCACCCGAACAATTGTTGAACCTTCTTCTATAGCGATTTCAAAGTCGTTTGACATTCCCATTGAAAGTTCATACAAATCAAGATTTGGAAACTCTTTTTTCATTTTTTCAGACAAATCACGCAGCGTGATAAATGATTTTCTGATTAAACTTTCATCATCAGTAAATGGTGCCATTGTCATAAAACCTTTTGCCGAAATGTGTGGAAAAATGTTTTTGCTGCAAGCTTCTAATGATTCAAAAAGAAGTTTTTCAGAATCAAAGCCTGATTTCGAATCTTCTGCTGTGTGAATTTCAAATAAAATCTGAATGTTTTTTTCAATTTTTGCACACTGTTTTTCAATTTCCTGTAAAAGCTCAATTCTGTCAACAGATTCAATGCAATCTGCAATTTTTACAATCTGCTTAACTTTATTTGTTTGAAGTTGACCTATCTGATGCAAACTGACTTTATTTTTATACTCAGAAAAAACTGGATCTGTGAATTTTTGAACTGCTTCCTGAACACGGTTTTCACCAAACAAAAACTGTCCATGTTCAACAGACTCAATTATCTGAGAAATCGGATGAAACTTACTCACAGCCATCAGTTTTACTGAATTTTCAGCACGATTTGCTTTTTTTTCAGCAATTTTGATTTTATTTTTTATTTTTTCTAGGTTCTCTTTTATCATTTTTTTCCTGTTTTTTGATTTATTATATCAGAAAGTTTTAATAATTGTTCGATTGTAAGAACTTCTGCTCTTTTCATTATATCGATATCTGCAAGATTCAGACATTCCACTGCAAGTTCATTGTTTTGCAAAAATTGTGACAGATTATTTCTGACAGTTTTTCTTCTGGAACTAAATAATGCTCTCTGCATTCTGATAAAAAGCGAAGGATTTTCGCATGATGGAAAATCTGCCTTTTTTGTGAATAATACAGCTCGTGAATCAACATTTGGTTTAGGCCAGAAATTTCCGCCCGACAGATCAATTACATTTTGCAAATCGTAAGCCCACTGACACAAAACTGAAAATGATGAATAATCAGATTGACCTGGTTTTGCAGTCATCCGCTGGGCAACTTCTTTTTGCACTGTAAAAACACATCTATCAAATCTGACATTATTTTCAATAGTGTCAGCAATGATTGTCGCTGCAATGTTATACGGAAGGTTTCCAAAAAATCTGTCAGGAATCTGTGTTTTTTCCAGATGATTTTTCCATGTTTTTAACACATCTCCTTCAACAAGAAAAAACTTCTCTTTTTTTGCATAATCTTCAAAATATTTTGAAACTAAAGATGCAAAACCTCTGTCAATTTCAAAAACTGTAAGGTTTGCATTCCGCTCAAGAATTTCGCAAGTCATTGCTCCAAGTCCTGGTCCAACTTCCCAGACGCTTGTATTTTTATCAACCTCGAGAGTATCAATGAGTTTTTTTCTTGCATCTGAATTTATCAGAAAATTCTGGCCAAATTTTTTTTGCATTGAAAAACCGTTTATGTCAAGAATCTGCTTTAATTCTGCAGGTGAATTATAATCTGGATGTTTCATATATTTCCTTTGGAAAAAACTTTATTCATGTATTGATTTTTATGCATGGGACTTTTGAAAACAGCATAACAAAAAACTTAATAATAGTATACAAAAAATTCATAAAAAATCCACTGAATTTGTAAAAGTTTGGAATAATTAAACTCAAAATAATCAAAATAAGTCCGCTATAAATAAAAATCGTTATCATCGGAGAAATCACTGTTGTTGCAATTATCCCAACCGGGCTGAACGTTCCGAAAAGTTTTAATCCGATTGGAGCGGTAATTATTTGTGCGCCAGTAGAAGATGCAAACGAGGACGAAATAAACGAAGGAAAAATTTTTGAATATATTTTATGAAAAATCTGATTTGTCAAAAGAATTCCAGCCAAAGCTCCATAAGAAAGCATAAATCCGACATTATGAATATCGCCAGGAGAAATAAAACTCTGCAAAAGAAAAGAAAAACACAAAATCATAATCATGTCAGGCTTTTCAGTTCCGCAGATTGCTGCAAGTAAACTTAAAACAGAACAGATAAAAGCACGCATCAATGACGGCGAAAAACCAGCAAACCAGACAAAAAGAATGAGAACGATGATTCTTATTAGATATGTAAGTCGTTTTCTTCCAATCTTATCTCCGCAAAAAACTGCAATCGAAGAAAACATTGAAAGATGCATTCCAGAAAGTGCCAGTATGTGCGAAAGTCCTGAAAGTCGGAAAGCATTTGATATTTTTGATTCTGTGTATTCTCTTGCACCGCTCAATAAGGCAAGCAGCAGACCGCCGGCTTCTTTCCAGCAATACATCAATCTTTTAAACTGTAATCTACACAATGCTCTGAACCTGCAGATTCTTCCATTTTTATTGTTTTCCCAAAAAGAATTTATACATTTTTCTACATAAAAACCTGATTTTGAATTTTTTCCAGTCAATGAATAAACGCCCCCTGTTTCAAACAAAAATGCTCCTTTTTTTTCCGCAGCACTGTAAAGTTTTCCGGGAAAAAAAGCTTCCACACTTTCGCTTGGAATGTAAACTTTTATTTTTCCGGAAGCCGAAGACTGCATACCTGATTTATCAGCAGTTTTAAAAGCAAAACCTGTTGCACTGTAATATTTTCCGTTTTCGCATTTTG
Source organism: uncultured Treponema sp. (assembly GCA_945915085.1). Classification (GTDB taxonomy): domain Bacteria; phylum Spirochaetota; class Spirochaetia; order Treponematales; family Treponemataceae; genus Treponema_D. Next base: position 9,484 of record CAMEET010000050.1, read on the forward strand.
AAGGAGATGAAAGAAGCCTGATTTGAATCATGCAGACATCATCTGCTGGAATCAAAGAAATAAATTTGTTTTTTTCAGGAATGTTAAATAATCCAGAATAAAAAACAAAAACCAAAATCAATGCAGCGAGAAAAAAAGGTCTTTTGAAATAATTTTTCACCATCTTAGTCCAGATAATGCTTTTCTGGCGGCAGACAGTATTGACTCATCATAATCAAGGTAAGTTACAGCAAGCAGTGAATCAAAAGCTGACTTATCACCAATAGCACCCAAAGTTTTAATTACAGACAATACAATTGCAGAAGAAACATCCGTTTCATTCTCTTTTTGTCTGTTGAGTTCTTCAAGATATGCTGTAAGAGGAATCACAGCATCAACTGGTGAAACATTGCTCAAACAATTGATAACACTTTCAAATTGAGTTTCAGTCATCAAATTCTGATTATAAATTTTCTTTGCAAATTGGAAATACGAAACTGCAGTTAAAGATGCACGAGTCCATTTATTATCAGATAAGTTGTTCAATGCTTCAAGCTGAACTAAAATATCATCTTGCGGCACAAAAGAAGAACTTCCTAATAATAATATAGACTTAGATATCACTTTTTCGGAAACATCACAGACATAATTTTTCGAAATTTTTGAATTTTTTTTGATAATTTTAAAAATTTGCGATAAATCTTTGATATCTGCAGTTTCTAAAAGTCCGATTATCTCATTTTGAGAAATAAACGCCAGTGAAACAAGCGTATTTTCAATTTCATTTTTTATGTGGGCATAAGCTTTATCATCAAAAAAATCATACAAAATCAAGAAAGTGTCACTGTTTCCAATCAATTGGAGAGTATTCAAAACGGATTTCATCACACTTTCATCAATCTTTTTTATTTCCTGCGATTTCAAAAAAAAGTTAAGCGTTTCAACAAACTGTCTATCCTGCAAATATTCAAATAAACTGGAATATTTTGTCAAAGTGGCAATGGCAACAGTATTACTTGCAGAAAATTTATTAAAAAGATTTATAAATTGAGAAACGATAATAGCTTTCTGAGAGTCATTTGCATTTTTTATATAATCTGGTGATATTGAAAGAACTGCCGCAACTGCAAGTCCTTCAAGTTCCCTGTCATTGCCTAGTATATCCTTGTTTTCGAGTGAAAAATCGATGGCTTTGAGTGCAAGCAAAATGGATTCCGAACCTGAAGCTTCCCGCACCGCCGAAGTTTTTTCAGAAATATTTCCTTTTATAAATTTTATGAGTTTTTCATTATCAGCATTTTGGGCACAAAGAAAAAAAACTTGAAAAAATAAAATAAACAAAAAAGTAATCTTTTTCAAAACAATACCTCATTCAAAAAAATCAAAAAGAATAAAATCAACTGTATTTAAACTCTATAGAATCATCCTCATTCATATCTATCTCATCTTCAGAAAAAAATTTCTGCGGATTTGTTTCAATGTGGGGTTCTGAGCGAGCATCTGATTCATTTTCAAAACCTACCTGATTTTCAGAAATGCTAATGCTTTTAGTATTCGTTTGCGGCTCATCTGAAGATTGGTTGTCATTTTTTTGACTGGAATTTTCCAAAACTTTCATATTGCCTTCAAAATCATTTTGGGAATCATCTTCAGACTGTTTTAAAGCTTCCAAAACTTCTTTTTCATTTTCAGGAAGCATATTGTATACATAGGCAAGTATTTCGTTTTTCATGCTCTGTTCTATTTGCGTACATTCAAAATGAAGAAGCGACTGATTTTTTTCGATATTATATTCAACTTTTCTGACAATTCCATTCATAATAATCAGCTTATTCTGAATGGAAAACTGAAGTTTAATTTTTATGTTTTCTCTTCCTTTCCCACCGATTTTGATTAACGCACCAGATTCAGAAATATCTTCAAGAAGGCAGCGGAATCCATTTTTTGATTCAATAATCTGCTCATTATTATCTGATTTTTTTACAAAAAACAAATTGGCATAGATTTCACATTTTGCACGTACAGAACGCCTTTTTTGAGTTCTTGTAAGATTATATGAATGTTTGATGTAAAGTGTAGATTTTCCAAGATAAATTCCAGTCTGCATTACTGCTGTATCAAAAACGTATTGAGCATCACCTTTGCGCCAAAAATAAACATTTATAACTTTTCCAACCCATTCTTCCGCACTGATTGTAATCATGTCATTTTTTTTTGGAATTGTAATTATCAGCATTTTTCCATTATTGATGACCTGTGAAGCAAAAACTCCTTTTCCAGGAAGAATTATCCTAAGGCGTTGACCGCTTTCGAGCGTTTCTGTTGATGTAAGTCCTTTTTTATTATCAGATTCATTTTGAATTTTTGTCCGATAAGCAAAAAGTTTTGAAAGAAGAGTCTGATATTTTGGAGAGTCAATTTGATTATCTGCCGATGCCTGATTTGTAATCTGACTCATGCATTTTGTCAAAGCCGGCAAAGAGAAAAAAAGTGTTGTCGGTTCATCAAGTTCGCAAATTTGTGACACATTCCACAAAAGATGTGTGTCGGACATAGAAAATCCAGCATCCATTCCTGTTATAAAAAACTTAATCTTCATTTTATAAACAGAGTAAACAAATGCCAAAATCAAGAGAAATAATGATATAACTATGACAGCTATTACAGTATACATATTTTCAAATTTGCCATAATATTATAACATAAGTGTATGAAAAAAAATACTTCATTTTTGCTTGATTTTTTTATTTTTTTAGTGATTTTATGCTTTTTTTTGATTCCGCCTTTTTTTTCACCGCAGATTTCAGAAAATAATTCACCATTTTTACAATGGCATTTTCCTTTTCAGCAGATGATTTATGCTTTTTTATCCTGTTTTCTTTATTTTTATTATCAGAAACGAATTATAAAAACTGATGAAAATAAAGCAAACAGATTTTTCAAATTTCCACTTATTTTTACATTTTCAGTTTTGTTTTTTTTCCAGCTGATTTTTAAATTTATCAGCATTTTTCATAACGAATTTTCTCAAAATCAAAATATTATAAATCCGCAGGTAAAAGTTTTGCTTCCAGATTCTTTTATCTCGTGGGTTTTCTGTATTTTGAATTTTTTATTTTCTGCTTTTTTTGAAGAAGTAATTTACAGATTTTATCTTCCTTTGATTTTAAATTCGTTTTTTAAAAAGAATTCACAAGAAAATAAGGCAGTTTTTGTGATTATTGAAGTAATCTGCTGCCTGTTTTTTGCTTTTTCGCACCTTTATTTAGGAATTCTGTCAGTTTTAAATGCTTTTTTTGCCCACATAGTTCTGCGCTCAAGTTTTCTGATTAGCAGGAATATTTATTGCAATACCGCTGCGCATTTTTGTTACAATGTGATTTCTTTGATTTTGTTGTAAGTCCATAAACTGATTTGCGAATTGTAAACAGATTTTTTGCCAGATGAATTCTCATAAACAGATTCAACTTGCACAAAAGAATTTTCTTTTGATTGATAAAGAGTCAAAATGATTTGACTTTTGTTTCCAAGTTCCAGAAAAATTTCCATTTTTGATTCGCTTTTTTCAAAATCATTTTCATCTTTATTTTGTTTCTTTTTTTGATTTGGAAATGTGTTTTCATTATTTTTTTCATTCTGCATATTTTGAAAATCTGAAATGAAACCGCCGTGTCTCAAATCAAGAAGTTTCTGCAAGTCCGAAAAAGTATAAAATTTGTCATCAAAAATGACATAGTTTTTCTGAATATCAGAAACTTGAATTTTTCCAAAAACATTCTGAGAAATCAATAAAGAATCACACCAGAACTGAACGGAAGTTGTTAAATATTTATCCAGAAAATTTGAAATTTCGTAAATTGCAGTTGATTTTCCAGACATTACATATCTTGAAGATAAAGAAAAATCTTGTGCTCCAAAAAAAACTTCATAAATTTTATCTTCGACAGAGTATTTTAATTGAATATATCCTGGTTTTAAAATCATAAATGAATTATTTTCAGTAAAAGTGTCTGAAATTTTATACATGTTAACAACTTCACTTGCGGTTTTAAGAAAATCTTCAACTTTTTTTGTTTCAGCTGGAAGTTTTTGCAGTTTATTATCAATCACTTTATGAATTTCCCAAACATCTCCGTTCTTTTTAAAAGAAAGTTTTTCCATATCACCATCAAATAATTCAAAACTGTCAATTTTATTGACATAAGAAGGATTAATCAAAGAAGACTTCACAGATTTTCTTTTATCACTTTTTTGAAAAATAAAAGAAAAAATATAAAGAAATATGAGAATTACAGTAGTAATATATAAATATTTATTTTTTACGTGTAACATTCAAAAACACTCCAAAAATCAAAACTATAAAAGGTAAAACAGCAAACAAAATGATAAATACAATATTTCGCTTTTTCAGAAAATTAAAATTATCAGAAATTTTATAAAGTGAGTAATCTTTGGAAATTTTTCCCTGAATTCGGGCAAGCTGTTCTTCTCCGTTCAATTTTAAAAGTGCATTTGTCAAAACTTCAAAATTTCGATAATCACCAGTTTGTCCACCAATATAACTTGTCATCAAAGAATTTACAAAATACTGGTCAGAAATTACAATAATTTTTGCATCATCAAAACTAAGATTATTATAATATCCCGACATTTTACCTTCAATTAATGCTGCAAAAACATTTGTGTTTTTATTCTGTTCAGGTAAATTAATACTTTCCAGAATGAATGGATTTGTTTGAAACAAACTGTCCTGACTGGAATCATCTGCCTTAAAATTAAATGAAAGCGGACTGGAAACAAGATATGGTTTTGCATTTCCATTAAGTTCCAAAGGAACCGGCCAGAAAACTGTAGCACCTAAAGAAGCATTCTGCTGACTTAAAAGGTTTGGCCACAAATAATAATTTATATATCGGCTTTCTGTTTCATCCTCACTTGTCATCGTAATTCTTGCACAACTTATATCACCTGCCAATTGCGACGGAAAAATACATCCAAGATTTTCAAGCATTTCGATTATATTTGTACGTGAATTGTAAGTAACAGCCCAATCTTCTTCGATATTTACACTGAATGGTGAAACTGTGAAAAGTGCATTTCCTTTTCCAGAAAGAATATAATTTTCTATGGCAATCGCGTTTTCTACATTTATATTACTGTCACCAATCACAAAAAGCGGACCTGAACAATTTTCCAAAATTGAAACAAATAAAGGATCTTCCACAAAAACTGGATTACATTCAAATCCTTGTGACGAAAGCCATGGAATCACATAATTATAATCTTCAGAAAGCGTCATTCCATTACCAATAATAATATTAACTGTTCTTTTATATCCTGACAGTAAAGATTTTATGCGGATATCTAAATCATACTCAAGAGAATTTGCTTCCATAGTAAACGGAATGATTTCCATATTTCCCTGATATTCCAGGACTATAGCAGAATAAACACTGATAAAATTAGTTGAAGTACTTGAAACAGTCCGCATCTGCTGAGATTTTATTCCATAATTTTGCAATAATTCTCTGGTTTGCTCATTCCTGTCAGGATCTTTGATAATCAGCCTGATTTTTTTACTTTCCTGAGCAAAATCTACAAGGTAATCTTTAACATCCCTAATCTGCGGATAAAGTTTTGAAAGATTTGAAGAACAGTAATATGTGATTGTTAAAGGCTCATTCACTTTTTTTATCAAAGCTTTTGAAAATTCTGATACAGAAAAAGTTTTATTTTTTGAAAAATCAATTCTTTTAAACCATCTGCTGCCATTCAAGACTACAAGTAAGCAAACTGCAACAATTGAGATAACTCTTTTTTTTTCAGAAACAGAAAAACATTTTCCTTTCTGTAAATTTTTTATAAAATCAGTTAAAAATAAGAATAAAAAGGAAACGCAGGTAAACCAGATAAAATCTCTCGTATCAAAAATTCCTTTTCCAGCCGCATCAAAATGCCATGCAAAACTTATGCTTTTGCAAAACGATTGTATAAAATCAGGCAACTGCACATAAATTGCAAAAAGATGTGAACAGTTAAACACGAAAAGAATCAAAACTGAAACTAAAAGAAATGGAATTTTAGAAGAAAAAATAGATTCTACAAAGGAACAGATTGAAATAGTACATGCACCATAAAAAATCAGACAAAAAAAACAAGTCAAAAGCTGGCCGTAATCAACAGAACCAAAAAGATTCAAAAGAAAAACTGCAGGCAAAATCAAAAAAATCTGAATTATAAACAGGCATAATCTTGCAAAAAAAACAATCAAGATTTTATCAAATGATTCAAGAGGGACAAAATCATCATAAACAGAAAAAGATTGTGGAAAACAAATAAGCGGAATTGCAAAAATGCAAAAATACGGCGTTATGCTGAAAAAAAGAAGCAAATCTGTAGAACCACTTCCTGTAAAAAACTGACCTTTTATATAAAAATTCAGACTAAGCAGAAGCGGAAAAACAATACTTAGAATAATAAAAAAAACAGAACGCAAACTGCAGAAAAAATAATTATTAAAGAATGCTTTTTTTATGTAAAAATCTTTCATACCAACCAAAATCATATAATTGTTTTTGAACTAAGTTTTAAAAATGCACTTTCAAGAGAATTGCAGTTTTCCTTTTCCAAAATGTCACGTTCACTTCCAGAACCAACAATTTTTCCATCACTTAAAATGTAAAGATAAGAACACAGTGAAGCAATTTCAGAAAGAATGTGCGTTGAAATCAAAACAGCTTTTTCAGCGGAAAGTTTTTTTATCAGTTCACGGATTTGAATTATCTGGGCAGGATCAAGTCCCGAAAAAGGTTCATCCAAAATCAAATTCTTAGGATTAAAAATCAAAGCCTGTGCAAAAGAAACCCGCTGTTTTTGCCCTTTTGAAAGAAATTTTATTTTTTTATCGATAAGATTTTCCAAAGAACATTGCTGTGCAACCGTTTGGAAGCGATTTTCAAGTTCTTTTTCCATAATTCTATGAGATTTTCCTGCAAAAAACAAAAATTCCGATACTGTCATATCAGAAGGAAGACACGGATTTTCTGGAACATAACCAATTTTTCCAATATTCAAAAAATCCTGATCTTCACAATTTTCAGCATGATTGATACACCCTTTTTTTGAAACAAAAATTTCGCCCTCAGTTGGAAAATGAAAACCGCAGATTGCTTTAATCAAAGTGGTCTTTCCTGAGCCATTTGGACCAATCAAACCGGTAATAATTCCGTCTGCAATTTTCATATTCACATTTTCAACTGCAAAATCTTTCGCATGAGGATATTTTTTTGAAAAAGACACAACTTCAATCATAAAAAAGTATAAAAAAATTTAATCTTCGTAAGGAATATCAATCTGCATCCTGTCGTGAGATAGTTCTGCTTTCGGCCATACAGCCTGAGCTTCTTCCAGCAGAATATGAAGTTCTTTATCTGTGTATCTTGGACTGTAATGAATCATACACATCCTTTTTACATCAGCTTCTTTTGCAATAGTTGCCGCCTGCACAGCCGTCATATGCTTTTTTTCTTTAGCCTGATCAAGCAAAGCATTTTCAAACATACCTTCGCAAATCAGCAAATCAGAACCACGCACTTCATCAATAATAGAACGTTTAAAAAGCGTATCGGTTACAAAAGAAAATTTTCTGCCCGAACGTTTTTCACCAAGAACCTGTTCAGGCTTTACAATTGAACCATCAGTTGCAGTCACTTCAAAACCATTTTGAAGCTGAGACCACAATGGACCACAAGGAACATTAAGTTCACGAGCTTTCTGAGGATTAAACTCACCAGGTCTGTCTAATTCTTCAAGCGTATATCCAACACAAGTTTTAGTATGCTCAAGAGGAAATGCACGAATGTAAAAATCCTTCCCGGAATGAACAACGCAGGGGGCAGTAATTTCCTGAACAACAATAGGATAATTAATGTACATATCCAAAACTTTTCTGCTTGATTCAATATATTCTTTGATTTTTGGAGGCCCATAAATATAAAGCGGTTCCGTACGTTCAACTTGAGCAGAAAGCATCAAAATACCAGGCAAACCAGTAACATGGTCAGCATGAGTGTGAGAAACAAAAATAGCATCAATCTTTTTCCATTTCAGATTGAGCCTTCGTAAACTGATTTGCGTTCCTTCTCCACCGTCAAATAAAAATAAATCGCCGTCCCGTCTGAGCAGAACTGAAGTCAAATGTCTGTATGGCAAAGGCATCATTCCGCCACAACCAAGAATAAAAGCTTCCATATTCATAATAAATCATTTTATCAGAAAAACAAAAAAAAATGAACAGGATTTGAATTTTTGTATTTTTAAAGTTTTCAGCTGAATTCAGTTTTCCAACTCACCTTTCACAGTTCGCTCACGCTCAGTCCTTCGGACTCGACTTCGTCGACTGTTCAAGCTGAGGAACGCTGCTGTAATTAAACCCTGCAGAAAAAACAGTCAACTGGCGAAATCACCTATTTGAGCACATCAGAAAGCCACTGCAATACATCTTTTTCAACAGTTTCTTTATCATCTTCATTGAAAATCTCGTGACGGTCATTTTCATAACCTTTTATCTGAAGATTTTTTACACCATTTTTCTTATATATGTCATAAAGTTTTTCAATTGTTTTTCCGTATCCACCTACTGGATCTTCTTTTCCATAAATGAAAAAAACTGGAAGTTCTGCAGGAACTGCTTTCATGTTTTTCTTTTTGTGAATTGTACTCAAAGCTGTAGTAATATCTACAAAAAAGGAAACTGTCAGTGGGAAACCACACCATTTATCCATTTCATACATCTGACGGTTCAACTCATTCAAAGAAATCCAGTCATCAGCAGTTTGTGGATTTGCAATATGTTTGTTATAAGAACCAAAACTAAGTTTTGTAAGGAATTTTGAAGTTGCATCAGGACCTTTAAATGCGCGTACAACTTTTGCCACCACTTTTCCTATCGGTGCTAAAGGAATTTGAGGACCTGAAGTTCCGCACAAAATACATCCATCTATTCTTTCTCCATATTTTTCTATATATCCTTGTGAAATAAACGAACCAAAAGAATGACCTAGCAATACGATTTTTTTGTCAGGATAATCTTTTTTCAAAGATTCAATAATAAAAGCTAAATCTTCAACAGCAGTTTCAAAACCATTTTTTCTTGCCAGTTGACCAAAACGACCTTCACCTTTTGCAATTGCAGTTTCAGCAGTTTTTCCGTGACCTCTCATATCATAAGCATTTAAAACATAGCCGTTTTCAGCAAGTACAGAACCCAGTCTGTCATAACGCATAGAATGTTCTGCAAGCCCATGATGCAGTTGAACAACACCTTTAATATCTTCTGGAGCATCTGGTTCCCATCTGTTTAAAAAAATCTCACATCCATCATTCATTTTCAAAGAAAAACTATTTACTTTCATAATCAACCTCTCTCGTATATTAATGTTATTGAATTATCTTATTCGATTTGGGATAGTATACCCG
>CAMEET010000051.1 GCA_945915085.1 uncultured Treponema sp.
AAAAATCTTGCAATTTCTGACAGAAAAGTGGGGAATTAATCTTTACAAGTTACACTGCTGTTTAAATTTTTCGAATTTTTCTTCCTTTCTTCAGGGGTTTTAGGGGGCAAAAATTAAATTGTTTTTGGAAGTTTAAAAATATTTTTTTTTATAAACTTTTTTGCCCCCTAGGAGAAGGGGTTGTGGCGAAGACGTTGGCGGCTGAGCCCAAGGGGAAGGCTTTCCCCTTTTTGCATTTTTTACACATTTCTTTTATAAAACTAGGAAAAATCACTTGCTTGACAGCCTTTTTCATAATAAAATAATAAAACACTTGTTTAACAAGTCAATTTTTTTATTAAGGATGACAAAATGAATAATTTTATTTTTTTGGGCGCACCTGGAGCTGGAAAAGGTTCGCTTGCTGTAAAAGTTGCTGAAGAATACAAGATTCCTCATATTTCTACAGGGGATATTTTCCGTGCTAATATTAAAGCTCAAACTCCACTCGGAGTAAAAGTTAAAGCAATTATTGATTCTGGTTCTCTTGTTTCTGATGATTTAACTTTCGAACTTGTAAAAGACAGACTCGCTCAGGATGATTGTAAAAACGGTTTTATTCTGGACGGTTTTCCACGCACTATTCCTCAGGCAGAAATGCTCGATACACTTGGACTTGAACTTAGCTGTGTAAATTTTGAAATTGCTGAAGAAATTGTAATCAAGCGTTTGAGTACACGCCGTGTTTGTAAAGCCTGCGGTGCAAACTACAACGTTTTGACACTTCCGCCAAAAGTTGAAGGTGTCTGCGATAAATGCGGTGGAGAAATCTATCAGCGTGATGATGACAAACAGGAATCAATCCTGCACAGAATGGAAGTTTACAAGGAACAAACTCAGCCTTTGATTGACTATTACAACAAAAAAGGAAACATGACAAATCTTGATGCTTCTATTGAAACACCAATTCTTCTTGAAGAATTTAAAAAGATTTTCAAATAGTAAGTTATTCTTTATTTTTTTAATTTGGGTGGCTTTTTGGTTGGTTTGCTCCCCTTCGACAAGCTCGGGAAACAAACCAACCAAAAAACAGGCTATTCGGGGTTGCGCTATCGCTTCAGCCGCTTCCCTCGCTTCGCTCAGTCCAGTGGCCGGCTTCGCCGCCCCTACTATCCTTGCCACATTTTACACCCAAAACTTTTTTTATCACTAATCTGTTTGAGGTCTATTTTGAAATACAAAAATTCATTTTTACTGTTTATTCTGTTTTTATCATTAATATTCTTTTCCTGCAAACCTCGAAAAATAACCAATTCAGACAAAATCAATATTGTCTGTTCTTTTTTTCCAATCTATGACTGGACAAATTCCATAATCGGCGGACTTGAAAACGAAACTTCTCTCACAATGCTTGAAAAAAGTGGCATTGATTATCACAAATATGTTCCTTCGCAAATTGACTATCAAATCATCACTCAAAGTGATTTAATAATTTTAAACGGAGGGGCAAGCGAAAAATGGATTTTTGAAATTCTACAAAATAATGAAAATCATGCTAAAGTTTTGAACTTAAGCGAAGTTTTACAAAATCAAAACAGACTTATTCAAACTGATGATTCTTTTGATGAACACACATGGCTTTCTGTAAAAAATGCTGAAATCTGTGCAAATGCAATTTACGAAAAACTTTGTGAATTTGTTCCTTCCAACCGTCAAAAATATTCTGAAAATTTTAATCTTTATCGCGAACAGCTTGAAAATCTTGATTCAACTTTTTCTGCTTTAGTTTCCTCTTCTGATTCCAAAATTCTTCTTTTTGCTGACAGATTTCCTTTTGCTTATTTTACAAAAGACTATTCCTTAGAATGTTACAGTTTGTCTGCTATCTGTTCGGAAAATTTTGATGTAACACAAAATCAGATTAATTTTCTCGCTCAAAAACTGAATGAAACAAATTTGAATTCTCTGATAATCCTGGATCAGAGTACAAAAGACAATGCTAGAAAAATTATTCTTCAGGCTGAAAAACCTCGTTGTGACATTTTTGAGATGGATTCCCTTCAAACCTCATCGCTCAGAAATGCTTTCAATGACAAAACTTATATTTATGCAATGCAAAAAAATCTTGAAACAGTTTCAAAATGTTTGAATACAAAATAAAATTTCTTAAACTAATAAACCACATCATCAATAATTTTTTTTTACAATCTCATTTCATATCTTTAAACTACTTTAATAAAGTTGTATAATAATTAATCTTAAAAAATGAATTTATTCGATTGAATTATTTCGTTGATTTGACAACTATGCAGCTTTCATACTGCAATTTACACTCGGCAGAAAATCACATTTCAAGGTTTTCTGCCTTTAGTTATAATTATTTTTAGGAGCGTTACTTTTATGTCTAAGTACCCATTTGAATCCATTGAGCCTAAATGGCAGAAATTTTGGGAGGAAAACAAAACTTTTAAAGCCGTAGAGGATGAAAAATATCCTAAAGAAAAACGAATGTATGTTTTGGATATGTTTCCTTATCCTTCCGCTGCAGGTCTTCATGTTGGTCATCCTGAAGGCTATACTGCTACAGATATTTACTGTCGCTATCTACGCATGAACGGCTACAATGTCCTTCATCCGATGGGATTTGACTCTTTTGGACTTCCTGCAGAAAACTACGCTATCAAAACTGGAACTCACCCAAAAACAACAACAAATGCGAACATCGAACATTTTACAAAACAGATAAAATCACTTGGATTCAGTTATGACTGGGACAGATGTGTTTCTACATGTGAACCTGATTATTACAAATGGACACAGTGGATTTTTATCCAACTTTACAAAAAAGGTCTTGCTTACGAAGCTCAAACTCCAATCAACTGGTGTCCTTCGTGCATGACAGGTCTTGCAAATGAAGAAGTAAAGGAAGGAAAATGTGAACGCTGTGGTTCGCAAGTTACACACAAAACTATCCGCCAGTGGATTTTAAAAATCACAGAATATGCTGACCGTCTTGATAAAGATTTGGAAGGTTTAGATTGGCCTGAATCTGTAAAAGCAATGCAGCATAACTGGATTGGAAAATCAACAGGTGCTGAAGTTACATTTACAGTTGCTGATAAAGACGGAAATCCAACTGACAAAAATCTTACTGTTTACACTACCCGCTGTGATACACTTTTTGGTGCAACTTATATGGTTGTTTCTCCTGAACACAAAATCATCGATTCAATCACAACACCAGAACAGGCAGAAGCCGTAAAAAAATATCAGGAAGAAGCTGCAAAAAAATCTGACCTTGAACGTACAGACCTTGCAAAAGACAAAACCGGTGTTTTCTCTGGAAGTTACGCAATCAATCCAGTAAACGGTAAACTTATTCCAATTTGGATTGCTGATTATGTATTGATTTCTTACGGCACTGGGGCAATTATGGCAGTTCCTGCACACGATGACCGAGACTGGGAATTTGCAAAGAAATTTAATCTTCCAATTATTGAAGTTCTCAAATCTGAAGTTGACGTGCAAAAACAAGCATGGACTCAAGATGGAATTCATGTAAATTCAGAATTTCTTGACGGTTTAAACAAAAAAGATGCCATTGAAAAAATGCTTGAATTCCTTGAGGAAAAGAAAAATGGACGCAAAGCAATAAATTACAAACTCCGCGACTGGGTTTATTCTCGACAGCGTTACTGGGGTGAACCAATTCCTTTGATTCATTGTCCTGAATGTGGAACTGTTCCTGTTCCAGATGACCAACTTCCTCTTGAACTTCCAGAAGTTAAATCTTACCAACCAACTGGAACTGGAGAATCTCCTCTTGCAGCAATTGATTCATGGGTAAACTGCACTTGTCCAAAATGCGGCAAACCTGCAAAACGCGAAACAAACACAATGCCTCAGTGGGGCGGCTCTTGCTGGTATTATCTGCGTTATTTGGATGCTCACAATGACAAACAGTTCTGTTCTCCAGAAGCAGAAAAATATTGGATGCCAGTTGATTTGTACATTGGTGGAGCTGAACATGCAGTCCTGCACCTTTTGTATGCACGTTTCTGGCATAAAGTACTTTATGATTTGGGACTTGTTTCCACAAAAGAACCTTTCCAGAGACTTGTAAATCAGGGAATGATTACATCGTTCGCTTTCCAGAGAAAAAATAAAACACTCGTCCCAACAGACGAAGTTGAACAGAAAGAAGACGGCAAATATTATGAAAAAGCAACTGGCGAAGAGCTGGAGCAGATTGTTGCAAAAATGTCAAAATCTCTTAAAAATGTTGTAAATCCTGATGACGAAATCAAAGCATACGGAGCTGATTCTGTCAGAATGTATGAAATGTTCATGGGACCTCTCACAATGAGTAAACCATGGTCAACACAAGGAATCGTTGGAATTCATCGTTTCCTCGAAAAAGTTTGGTCCGTTTCTGAAAAACCTATGACAGACATCGACATTTCCGGACACCTGGAAGACAAAGCTTTGATTTCTGCACGCAAAACTTTTGCACAGACAATCAAAAAAGTGACAGAAGATACAGCAACTCTCAATTTCAACACTGCAATCAGTCAGATGATGATTTTCATAAACGAAGTATCTAAACTTCCAGAAATTCCAAAAGCAATGTGGTCTGACTTTGTAAAAGTTCTCTCTCCTTACGCTCCTCATCTTGGCGAAGAACTTTGGCAGAAACTTGGAAATAACAATACAATTGCCTATGAAAGCTGGCCTGTAATCAACGAAGATTTTACAAAAGATGATGCAAAAACAATAGTTGTAATGGTAAACGGAAAAAAACGTGATACATTTGAGGCACCTGTTGATTCAAATCAGGAAACACTCAAGCAAATGGCATTTGACCGCGAAGCTGTAAAGAAATTTACTGACGGACACGAGATTATCAAAACTATTGTAGTTCCAAATAAGATTGTTACAATCGTCGTAAAATGAAAAGTTTCAGTCTGTTTTAAGCAGACTGATTAGAAACAAAAAAAAGGAAAACTTGAATTCTTTAAAAAAAATACAAGTTTTCCTTTTTTATTTAACAAAAATATATCTTTATCTGCATTGTATAAAAAAATTATTTTACTTCAGTAACTGAATTTATCAGATTAAACAGGTTTTTAAATCCTGTAGCTGAAAGAGCTTTTTCTGCCTCGTTTGAAAGGGACATAAAATATAATTTGTGTCCATATTCATCTGCATCATTAAAAGCTGCCATCAGAACGCCTGTTCCAGACGGATCCAATTCTATTAATCTTGACATATCCAGAACAATATTATTCTTTTGAACTGCATCATACAAAGTGTTCTGAAATTCACCGAGAGTATACGCGTTTAAAGCTCCAACAAGTTCATACAAATGATAGTTTGCACCATCTTTTTCACTAATTGCAAGTTTTTCCATTATAAACCAGCCTCCTTCATAAGAGCATCTAAATCATCTAAACTAGACATATCAAATCCTTCTGGAAGTCCAAAATCATCTTTTTTTTCAGGTTCACTTTCTTTATCTTTTGCACTCACAGAATTCTGTGGAAAATCAGCAGGATTTACTTCAGGGACACTGTCTGCAACTGCCTGCATTGGAGAATCTGCTTCATTTTTTGATTCTGGAGCTTCATTTTCATCCTGAACAAAAGAATCTTCAGTTTTCATTTCTTCAGTATTCTCCTGATTTTCATCTTCTGTTTCAGTTTCTTCTTCTTTTTCTTCAGGTAATCCTTCATATTTCAAAACCAGAATAGAAACATCATCTTCCATTTCCTTTGACATAAACTTCAAAAGTCCATCAAAAGTGAATTGAGCCATTCGCTGTGCAGGATAAGTTGAGTTATCAAGAAGAGCCTGCTGAACACGTTCCTTTCCAAACTGTTCGCCTCGCAGCGAGTGAGACTGAACAAGACCGTCTGTACATGCAAGAATGATATCACCATGACTGAGTTTTGTAGTTTTTACAGAAAGATAAGAAGAAACATCTTTTACAAATCCCAAAACATGACCAGAACCTTGAATTTCAATTACGTTGTTATAAACTTGAGTATAAAGCATTAATGCTGGAATACCGCAGTTGATGTAATACATTGTATCAGTTTCAAAATCAACAAGTGCAAAAAGCCCGGCAAAGATTGTCCCTTTTGGCAGAGAATCTCGGATAAACACATTTATCTTAACAACAAGTTCTTTAAAATCGTGAACTTCAGCAAGATAAGAACGAATAATAGATTTTAAGATGACCATGTTCATAGAAGCCGCAATACCTTTTCCAGAAAGGTCACCTACAACAAAAAGGTGTCTTGTGGCTGTCAAACGAATCATATCGATAAATTCACCACCAATACTGTGGGCAGGAACCATCAAATATCCAATATCAATCTTTGGATTTTTTACACGGTCAATATTTTCCTGAATTGAAGTAATAATCTGCGAAGCCATGCGGATTTCACGGTTTACGACAGCAATTACATCTTTATTTGAAATATTACGCATGTAATATCCAAATACGAAGAAATAAGAATAAAGTTTTACAAATACGTTGTAATCATACTCTTTATATTCATCTCCAGAAGTTTTTTTGCCCAAAATTATAAGTCCAAAAATATTGTGACCTTCATTTAAGATAAACAAACCATCAGATTTTGTTTTTGCAAAAAATTCTTCGAGTTCGTCGTGAACAGGCGATAAATCATGCTCTTTTTCTATCTGACTTTGAATTACAACACTTCGGTTTATGTTCAAAAGATGGTCAAACATAGGATTATTGATAGCAATTTTGTTTGTCATATTATTTGAAGAATATGCAACTTCAAGTTCATTTTTTCCAGTAAGAATGTAAACAGTCATGGAAGATGATTCAATATTCTTCTTAATAATATCGAACATTCTGGCCGTAACCTGATCCATTTCTGCATTCTTATACTCGATGCTAGCCAAATCTTTTTCAAGCGAAGCTTCATAATCAGCAGTATAAAGTCGTGTTGACGAATTCATGAGCATATTTATCCAGAATGAGAATAAAAGTGCTACAATCGAAACAATAATATATACAGTCAAAAATAATGGAGAAATATTTTTTCCGACTGGCTGCAGTGTCATACAGATTAATGCAAGCGCACAGCCAGGAACAATATAAGAAACAATTGTTTTTAAAATTGTAACGAATACAGCTTTGCCAGAAGGAACCGAAGTTTTTCTGATAGCAATATAAATAACAACGTACAAAAACAGATAAGAAACAAAAAATAACAATGTAAAGGCTGGCTTTACAGAAGAAACATACTTGATTACCATGTTGATAAGCCACATCAGCAAAAATCCTTCGCCAATCTGCATAATCTGGTATTTTTCAAGCTGAGTTCCGTTATCTTCTCTAAGCACGACAAGGAAGATAAAGCAGACAATTGGTAATACATATCTGTAAAGCGTAGTGAAAACTGTCATCCAAGTCCATGGAAAAAATGTTCTTGCAGGACCAGAAAACAAGTATTCAGAAGCAATAATCACACCATTTTCAAGAGAAATATCAATCGCATTAAATCTAAAATAGACAATATAAACTCCAAAAACATATAACCCATATTTAATAAGTTTTACAAGTTTGCTTTTTATTGGTTTTGCAATTCCGATTAATCCGAAACTTAACATTGTAAAAAAGATTGCGTCCAAAGAAAATACAATCTTTAATAGCTGTAATGAAAGTGAATCAAACCAAACTTTATGCATGACCAGAGTGAAAGAAAACACAATACTTTCAATTGTTGTGAGTAACAGAGAAACAGATAAATCACTCCCTACAATAGCACCATTTTTTAAAGATTTATCCATTGCATTTGTGAAAAAAAGAAAGAAAACTGCCAAAAAACAATTTAAAACGAGAAAAATCATATCAATAACCTACCTTGGCAATCATCATTGTAACGTCATCATGAAGTTTTTTATCGCCATTGTATTTCATAATTAAATCTACAATATCATTTACCATTTCCTGTGGTGATTTTGAAGCACCAGCCATTAACGTTTTTTTGTAGATATCAGTGTCTCCAAGTTCTACACCATCATCATCCATAACTTCAGAAACACCATCAGTAGCCATAAGAATTGTATCGCCACGAAATAATCGTTTTTCTGCAACCGTTATATCCCCCATATCAAGAATACCAATAAGTGAAGCATTTGATGTAAGTGGTTTAATTCTGTATCCATCTGGTGATGGCGATAAAATAATTGGATCTGACATTGATGCATTAATATATCTTATTTTCATTTTTTCAGTATCTACAATTCCCAAGAAAAGTACCGTATATTTATCTTGAAGGTGCATACCTTTAATTGCCTTATCAATTGCATGAATTACACCCACCAAATCTTCTTTTTTTTCTATAATTTTTACAGTATTCATTACAAGACCCATGATGAGTGCCGCTGGCAAACCTTTTCCTGATACATCACCAAGCATCAAAAGTGTTTTTGTTGAATCGATTGGTAGAATGGAAAAATAGTCACCAGATACATTTACAAGTGGACGGAAATATGTTGCTATTTTTAATTTTGGAATATTCGGGATTTTTTGCGGTAAAAATGACTGTTGAGTAACGGCAAGCTGTTCCCATTCTTTTGTGGTAGCTGAAATTTCAGACAACGTTGTAATCGTTCTTGTTCGGGAAATGAAGCGCTTATATTCTTCAAAAAGTCTGCTATAAACAGCAAGATCAAATAATCGAGTATAGCGACAAAAAACATAAAAGTGGTCATTTTCAAAACACATAAAAAAACCACGAGCTTTTTTATAATTTGTTGTAACTCCAATATGACGGTCAAAAAAATAAAAACCTTCACCCCATCCCTCAGTAAAATTCTGATCAAGTTTTGCACGAATACTTTCTGAAGTTGAAATTCTATTTGGACTGTTATAAAGTGTATAATTCTTTGTGCGGTCAATAAACAGAACTGAACAGTCTCCCTGTTTTTCCAATACATCACCAATTGCCTGATAAAAATCATCGAGGGAATAGCAGAAACGAAGTTTATCGATAAAGTTATTTAGTATTACAGTTTCTCCAGATTCTAAAGTGTCATGTCTTACTTTTGAAAGCAAAACATTTCTAGCTCTATTTGCCCAGAAAACAATTATTGCAAAAATCATCAATACAACTACACCAGTGACCACTGGCAAATTTGATGATAATCTATTCGGCAAAAGAAAAATACTAATAGATAGAAATGAGATTATGGAAATCAATGTTACCAAAATCAACACAACGTTTTTCCGCGTTTTATACATAATGACCTCTGTTATGAAATAATGAATATCGAAAACAATTTAATTTTCTAATAGGTTAAATACCAAGTTTTAAATTTTTATATTCAGGGTGGCTTTTTGCTTCGCAAAAAACAGGCTATTCGGGATTCCGCTATCGCTCCAGCCGCTTCCCTCGCTTCGCTCAGTCCAGTGGCCGCCTTCGGCGTCCCTACTATCCTTGCCACGGTTTAAAACCTAAAACTCGAAATTGAACCTAATATTCAATTCTTTAAAAAGCGATATTTTCGCATATCTATTCTATCATATAATCGGCAAAATTGTTAAAAAAAATTACTTTAGGACACTCTTTTTTAAAAATGTTCTAAAGTAATATAAAAATTCGATTTTAGTTTTTTAATCTTGACAATAAAAAAAAATTAATTTAAGAATTTCTAAAAAAATATTAAATGAGTGACATAACAGGAAAAAATTATCGATTTATGTTAATCATTCTAGGTTCTTTTGAAGGTTTTTCAAGTTCCATAAACTGATTCAACAAATCTTTTTGTTTTGAAGAAAGTCTTGTTGGAGTCTGAACATCAAGTTTTATAAGTAAATCGCCTTTTCTTGATGAACTGATTGGAATGCCTTCACCTTTTACTCTGATTATTTTTCCATTTTCAGAACCTTCTGGTACTTTGAAAGTGATTTTTTTGTCATCCAAAGTTGTGATTGTTATATCACTTCCTAAAGCAGCCTGTGAAAAACTGATTGGAATTTCACACCATAAATCGTTTCCACTTCTTCCAAAATATGGATGACTGTCTACGTGTAAAACTACAAGCAAATCTCCAGCTGGTCCACCATTTTCGCCTGCATCACCCATTCCATGGATTATCAGTCGCTTTCCGTCATCAGCTCCCTGAGGAATTGTAATAGACATTGATTTTGTTTTTTCCTGAATTCCTCTTCCTCGGCAAGATGGACATGGCTTTTCAATTACAGTTCCACGGCCACCACATTTTGGACAAGTCTGCTGAATTGTAAAAAAGCCGTTTCCCTGACGTACCTGCCCCATTCCATTACAAGTTGGACAAGTTTTTTTAGATGAACCGGCTGCTGCTCCACTTCCTTTACAGTCTGAACATGTTTCATCGTGTTTAAACCGAAATTCAGCTTTTGTTCCGTAAATAGCATCTTTAAACTGAATGTGTAAATCATAACGAAGGCTCTGACCTTGTGTTGCGCCACCTCTTGAACGAGAAGAACTGCTACTGAATCCACCACCAAAAATACTGTCAAAGATATCAGAAAAACCTCCGCCAGCTCCACCAAACAAATCGCTGAAATCATGGAAAGCATGTGAATATCCACTGCCACCACCCTGACCCATTCCGTCAAGTCCTGCAAAACCATATTGATCATAGATAGGTCGTTTTTGTTCATCAGAAAGAACTTCGTAAGCTTCAGTTGCTTCTCGGAACTTTGCTTCTGCTTCTTTATCTCCTGGATTTCTATCCGGATGATATTTTACAGCAAGTTTTCTGTATGCTTTTTTAATTGCATCCTGATCTGCAGATTTTTCTACACCTAATACTTCATAATAATCACGTTTTGCCATTTTTCCAACCTGAATTCTTTTCGTGTATAAAACAGTTTTTTAACTGATTTTTTCAAACTGCTTTATATCAAAAATAGACCCTACCTTAAAAAAAAGACAGGGTCTTTAGAGTTTGCAAAAAAAATTTAATAATCATTCTTTAGCAAACTCTTTATGATTCTAAACTGTATCTGGAAAATTTTAATTTTCCAAGATACATAATTTTATTTATCATCATGAACTTCATATTCAACATCTTCTGCTGAACCTTTGTCAAAGCCAGAATCATTTGAAGAACCTGCATCCTGTGATTCTGAATTTGGTTGTGCAGCACTAGCACCGCCTTGAGCAGCTTGTTGTTTGTAAAGTTCTTCTGCAATCTTGTATGAAGCATTTTTCAATTCTTCTGTTTTAGCTTTGATTTCTTCAACATTATCACCTTCGAGAGCTTTTCTCAAAGAAGCAATAGCATCTTCAATCTTCTGTTTTTCAGCAGAATCAACTTTATCACCAAGTTCTTTCAATGATTTTTCTGTTGCATAAATCATTGAATCTGCTTCGTTGTGAGCGTCTACACTTTCACGTTTTGCTTTATCTGCTGCAGCATTAGCTTCTGCATCTTTTACCATCTTTTCGATTTCAGCATCGCTTAATCCACTTGATGAAGTAATCTGAATGTGCTGTTCTTTTCCAGTTCCTAAATCTTTTGCAGAAACATGAACGATACCGTTTGCATCAATATCAAAAGTAACTTCAATCTGTGGAACTCCACGAGGTGCAGCAGGAATACCAACCAAATCAAAACGTCCAAGAGTTCTGTTCTGATCAGCCATTTCACGTTCACCCTGAAGTACATGAATAGAAACTGCAGTCTGTCCGTCAGCTGCTGTAGAGAAAATCTGACTCTTCTTTGTAGGAATTGTTGTGTTACGTGCAATAAGTTTTGTCATAACACCACCCATTGTTTCAATACCAAGTGAAAGTGGAGTTACATCCAAAAGAAGAATATCCTGTTTTACATCTTTGTTTAAGATACCACCTTGAATTGCAGCACCAATTGCAACAGCTTCATCAGGATTTACAGAACGGCTTCCTTCTTTTCCAAAAATTGCTTTTACAACTTCCTGAACTTTTGGCATTCGTGATGAACCACCAACAAGAATTACTTCGTCAATTTGGTCTGTAGTGAGTTTTGCATCTGAAAGAGCTTTTCTACATGGTTCTTTTGTTCTTTCAAACAATGTATCTGTCATTTGTTCAAACTGTGCGCGGCTCAAAGATTTCTGCAAATGTTTTGGACCTGTAGCATCAGCTGTAATAAATGGAAGATTAATATCTGTTGTAGTCTGATTTGAAAGACTGATTTTTGCATTTTCAGCTGCTTCACGAAGACGTTGCATTGCCATTGGATCTTTTGACAAATCAATTCCTGTATCTTTTTTGAATTCATCGATAAGCCAGTTTGAAATAACACGGTCCCAGTCATCTCCACCAAGATGTGTATCACCATTTGTAGAAAGAACTTCAAATACACCATCTGCAAGTTGAAGAATAGAAATATCGAATGTACCACCACCAAGGTCATAAACGGCAACTGTTCTTTCTTTTGATTGATCTTTATTAAAACCAAATGCCAAAGCAGCTGCTGTAGGTTCATTGATAATTCGTTTTACATCAAGACCAGCAATTTTACCTGCATCTTTTGTAGCCTGACGCTGAGCATCGTTGAAATAAGCTGGAACTGTAATTACAGCTTCTGTAACTTCCTGTCCAAGATAATCTTCTGCAGTTTTTTTCATTTTCTGTAAAATAAAAGCTGAGATTTCCTGTGGAGAATACTGTTTTTTTGCTCCGTTTTCATCTACTTCAACACGGCAGTCAGAACCGTTATCAATTACTGTATATGGAAGTTTTGTTGCTTCTCCTTTTAATTCACTAAATCTGTGTCCAATAAGACGTTTTACAGAATAAACTGTATTTTTTGGATTTGTAACCATCTGGTTTTTAGCAGGAGCACCAACAATACGTTCTCCTTTTGAAGTAAATCCTACGATTGAAGGAGTTGTTCTTCCTCCTTCTGAATTCTGGATTACAACTGGTTCACCGTTTTCCATAACAGCAACACATGAATTTGTTGTTCCTAAGTCAATACCAATAATTTTTCCCATTTTGATTTCCTCCGGAAAATAAACTCAAAACCAAATAATTGAATTTTGAATTTATTTTTATATTCCCAATTATTTATTACATTTTAATAATCAGATTTTTTCTGATTTTGATTACATTTTAAACTTTTGGTACTTTTACCATAACTTTTGCATGGCGAATTACTTTATCTTTCAGTTTGTATCCTTTCAGATAAACTTGTGCCAAAGTTTCCTTCTTTGCCTTTTCGTCTTCCATTCGTCCAATTGCTTCGTGTTCATCTGGATTGAATTCATCATCTTCTTTTCCATATCCCACAAGTCCATATTTATCTTCAAGCATTTTTACAAGACTTTTGTTTATCATTTTTATGCCATCTGCTATGGATTTTGCATCTTTTGCATCTTTAGCTGCATCAATTGTACGATCAAAATTATCCAAACTATCAAGTAAATCAGAAAGCAAAGCAGCATTTGCATAATCATAAGTTTCCTGTTTTTCTTTCATCATTCGCTTACGATAATTGTCAAAATCTGCTGCACGACGAAGAAGCTGGTCTTTTAATTCTGCATTTTCTTTTTCCAATGCAGCAATTTTTTCTTCTGGAGTTTCTTCTTTTTGTTCTTCAACTTCTTCTGATTGCTCTGCTGCATTTTCAGTTTCTGGATTTTCTTCTGCTTTTTCGTTTTCTACAGTTTCAGTTTGACTTTCTTTTGTTTCATTATCAACCTGATTTTCTGTATTCTCTTTTTTTTCTTCTGCCATCACTTGTTCCTTCATTTATTTCTATGATTTAAAATAATAATAATCTATGATAATCGTCAATAATTATTTATTTTTTTTTACAATTTTTCGAAAATTAATATATAATATTATAGAAAAAAAAAGAAATTTTCAAGGTGAACACTAGAGGTTTAGAAAATTGCACTGTGTAAAGTGGAGATTAATTTATTTATGGTAGACAGTGCAAGGGTATGGAGCAGTTGCGTAGCAAGCCACTGGACTGAACGAGCGAAGCGAAGTGAGGGAAGCGGCCGAGGGTTACCGAGCTGCGTAACACCCGACCCCGAAGGGGATGCACCCATATTAAAAAAAAGAGGTAGATGATATGATTGGTACTATAAAAAATGGTGAGATTTCTCTTTTGCCAGGAATTTTTTGTGATAGAGAAAGAGTAAATTATGAATACTTGTTGAGTCTGGAACCAAAAAAGCTCTTGCAAAATTATTATTACGAGGCTGGCATAAATGTGCCAGGAATTCAATGGTTTGAAAATATTCATCAGGGATGGGAATCTCCGAACTGTCAATTGCGTGGTCATTTTTTGGGGCATTGGCTTTCTGCGGCGGCGATAACGGTTGCAAATAAGCAGGATGCAGTTTTGAAGGCTAAGATTAACTTTATAATAGAAGAAATTGAACGTTGCCAAAAAGCGAATGGTGGAAAATGGGCCTGTTCTATTCCTGAAAAATATTTTGCAAAGCTTGAAAAAAATGAATATATATGGTCACCACAATATACGGTTCATAAGTTGATTATGGGGCTGACGGATGCTTATAAATATGCTGGAAACAGAAAGGCTTTAACAATTTTGAGTAATCTTGCTGACTGGTTTTTGAAATGGACTGAAAAAGTGCTCAAAAGTGATAATCCTGAAGCTATAAATTGTGGTGAAAACGGTGGTATGCTTGAAGCGTGGGCGGAACTTTTTGCTTTGACGGGAAAGCCTAAATATCAGACTTTGTATGAGCGGTATGCTAATCCTCCAATGTTTGATGATTTGTTGAATGGCAAAGATGCACTGACTAATAATCACCAGAATTCTAGTATTCCTTACATTCATGGAGCAGCTAAGCTTTATGAAATCACTGGGGATGAAAAATATTTTAAAATTGTTGAAAATTTTTGGAAAAGTGCGGTTATTGACAGGGAAAGTTTTTGTACAGGTGGCCAAGGTTCTGGAGAATTCTGGATTGCTCCTGGCACGGTAGGTTCGCACATTGGTGAGAGAACTCAGGAATTCTGCACTGTTTATAATATGATTCGTGTTGCTGATTATCTTTTCAGGTTTACTGGTAATGCGATTTATCTTGATTATATTGAAAAGAATTTGTACAACGGCGTTTTGGCGCAGCAAAACAAAAATTCTGGTATGCCTGATTATTTTTTGTCGCTTAAATCGGGCAGTAAAAAGGAATGGGGGTCAAAAACAAATGATTTTTGGTGCTGTCATGGCACTTTGATTCAGGCAAATACGATTTTCCCTTCTCTTTGTTATTATCAGTCGGAAGAGGAACGAAGAGTTTTTGTAAGTCAGTATATTCCATCTCAAGCTCAGTTTGTTTTTGGTGATGATAAGATTGAGATTTCTCAAAATCTTGATATGAAATATTATAATCAGCCTACACTTTTTGATATTGGTGATAGTGGTCAAACTTCCAGATGGGTAATGAAGTTCTTTGTTAAAGCTGATTGTGAGTTTACTTTATCTTTGAGGATACCAAACTGGATTGCTGGAAAACCTACTGTAATTGTAAATGGAAATGAAATTGATGTTCCAAGTAATTGTGATAAATGCGGGTTTTTGAATATCAGCAAAAATTGGAAAGATTCAGAAATTCTTGTTTATCTTCCGGCAGCGTTATCTGAACATTCACTGAGTGATGCAAAAGATAAAGTTGCATTTATGGAAGGTCCTATTGTTTTGGCTGGTTTAAGTGACAACGATTATGTTTTACGCTACCCAAGAAGACAAGATGGTTCAAAAGCAGATGTTTCTTATGTTCTAAAAAGAATGACAGAACATACTTACAGCACTTTTCCATGGCTACAAAGCACTTACAGAACTGTATTGCAAGATAGAGAAACTACTTTTATTCCTTTGTACGAAATAACAGACGAAACTTATACAGTTTATTGGACAAAAAGATAATTTTTTAACCGTGCCATTGAATTTTGAATTCTGGCACGGATTTTTTTTCTTCCCTAGAACATTTCTATAATTATGATGATTTTTCCCATTACGTCTCATATAAGGATATCGGACTTCTTGATATCTTCAAACTAAATCAACACATTTCTTTCCAAAAAATATAACAAAAAATTATAACCATTTTCCCCCAAAAAACACGCATTTTTTTCCGAATAAAACGGAGGATTTTTTCGAATGAAAAAAATCGTTGGAATTTTAAGCGCAGCTGCTGTTTTGGCTGCTAGCGTATTTGCAGTAGATTTTTCTGCTACAGTACAAGTAAAAGGTGACGCTTTATATGGAAAAAGCGTAGACTCAACAAATTCGATTGCTATTCTTGGTGTTGAAAATACAAACCAGAAAGATAATGATTTACTTGAAATTTCTTTTACTGGAGATAAAGCTGGTGCTTTTGTTCGTTTCTGGACTACAGCAAAAGAAGAAGTATTGAAAGTTCGAGCTTTAAAAGTTTGGTTTGAACCAATCACAGGAATTAAAGTAACAGTAGGTAATAATGATTTAGAGCTTTATAAAGAAAGAATTAATTGGTGGAAAGTTCCTTGTGGTGCTTCTGTTGCTGAATTTGGAAGTTGGGATGGAAGATGGGCTTCTGGCGCAGCCGTTCATGAAAACTTTGGTACAACTGTTGAAATTTCTGCAATTCAGAATCTTTATATTGGTTTAGGAGCTTCTTCTGATGTATTCTCAAAAACAGGTGATGCAGATGCTGCTATCAATCAGTGGGGTGTTGTAGCTAAATATCAAATTATGGATAATATCAATGCAGGTGCTGCATGGCGTTATACTCCAAACTTTGGTTTATTAACAGCAGGTGCTGAATTTGGTAACTGGGGAACACCATATTATGGATTCCTTCAGGCTAAAGTAAGATTTGATGGAAGTTCAGCAGCAAATTCTGGATCTAAAGACTGGAAACTTGCAGGTATTACAATTGATAACTACATTTCTTACAAACTTGACAGCGGTATCAAGTTTGAAGGAACATTCCCAGTTACAATTCGCGGATTACTTGATAAAGATGACAAAACTGATGTTTCTTACATGACAGCTCGTGCAAAAGTTACTGTACCTGTAGACTCTGTAAATATTTATGCAGTTATTGGATCTGACGAAGGATTTAATAACGGACCTGCTTCTTCTGTTGGAAATACGATTTGGGTATTTGATAAGTTCGGTGACAATTTCAACTTCTATGGAAATGTTGGAGCTGCATTCAGTGTAGGAACATGCTCACTTGATCTTGGAATTGAAGTTGCTTACGATAAGCCATCAAAAACATTTGCTTGGGCTGTTCCATTCGTAGCAAAGGTTGCATTCTAATCTTTGATTTTCAGATATTAGATATTTCAAATATGTCGAGTCAGGATAAGATGAGACTTAAAACCTTTACTTCGACATTTATCGATTTGAAATAAAAATTAAACCAAAAAAGTTGCTTGACCACCATATTCAGGCAACTTTTTTTTGTAATCTATGTTTTCAATAGATTATTGGTTTTGCAGTGTAATTTCCAGTATTTCAATCATCTCTTTTGTTGCATATTTTTCTACCAGCGAGATAATATTTTTGGGAACTTGTAATGTAACCCAGGATTTTAGATATTTCAAGTTTATTTCATAAGACGGATTAAAACATTTCGAATATGAACAGGCGATTTTTTCTTCAAGCTTTGTTTTATTTGTTGCATTTTTATTTCCAATCAAAAAAGATTTGCCGTTATCAAAAATTGGAGCAGGAAGAAATTCTGATTCGTTGAACAAAACTCCCAGATTATTAAAATGCCTGTCATCATTTAAGATTATTCTATCCAAAGCAAGATTATTTGCAATGTATTTATGTAAATCCAGATTTGTCTGTGTTTTTACAAAATTCAAAACATATTCAATCGCATCATCAAAATCCATTGTGGCTGTGACTGCTGCCAAATCTTTTCCGGTAACATTTTTATATAATCTGTAAAGCGTAATGAAAGAATCATTTTTGGAAAGAAAGTTCTTGCTGTAACATCCATTTTTGCCGTTAATCAAGCATGGATGGTATTCAACAAATTCATCGGAATCCAGTCCAGAATGTTTGAGGATAATAGATGCAACAGTTTCAGCAATTCCTTCACCGCCATATCTGTCCAGCTTAAACCACATATCATCTTTAAAAAACTTATCCTGAGTTCCATCACTTGTTCCTGATGTCCTTACCAGATACATTTCATCAATCTCAAAACTTTCTAGCAACATTTAACATCCTCCCAGGAAATGTTTTCTCCATCAAATTTAAACCAGATTTTATCCTGATACATTACCCCATGAGTTTTTCTGCAGATTTGATATGGATTAAAATCAGTGAGCCCTAGTTTAAAAAGATATTTTTCTATGTTGTCCCTGTTTTGATCCCAGCATCGCCATTGGAGAATTTCACCAAACTCAAATCTTGAAATTTTTTCTTTTGCAAAAATCTGTTTTGCTGGATTCAATGTAAAGCGTTCAATCAAAACTTCATTTTCAAAAATCGTAGCTTCAGCAGTTTTTTCGTTTTTCCAGAAAATGCTGATTTTTGTATAATCTGTAAAAAGTTCGTCTGTAGAACATGAAAAAAAATCCGCAAGTTTTTTCAACGTTTTGTACTGGCAGTTTTCCAATCTCACTTTTTTATGAACAATTGAAAACAATGCTGAATATGGAATTCCTGTTCTTTTTGAACATTCGTTGATTGAGATGTTTCTTGTTTTTAATTCCTGCAATAAATCCATATACAA
>CAMEET010000052.1 GCA_945915085.1 uncultured Treponema sp.
TCCATCAAAACTTCAGTCTGCTCGATATAATCTTTCTGTTTTGTCAGTTTGTTTACTGCATCATTTAAAAGGCGAACGTACATATCAAATCCGACAGAATAAACATCACCAGATTGATCACGTCCCAAAAGATTTCCAGCCCCGCGAATTTCCATATCCTTCATTGCAATTTTAAATCCGCTTCCAAGTTCTGTAAAATCGCTTATAACCTGAAGTCTTTTCATTGCAACTTCAGAAAGAGCTTTATTTTCAGGATAAAGTAAATACGCATAAGCTTTTCTGTCACTTCGTCCTACTCGTCCTCTAAGCTGATAAAGCTGTGAAACGCCGTACATATCGGCTCGGTCAATTATGATTGTATTTACATTTGGAATATCAATTCCGTTTTCAATAATTGTAGTTGCAATCAACACATGAAAACCACCCATCTTAAAACGCTGGAAAATGTCTTCAAGCTGTGAACTTGTCATTTGACCGTGTGCCACATCTACAAGAACTTCAGGAACAATATTTTCTACTCGCCTTCTGATTTCCTGCAAAGATTCCACTCTGTTATGAAGATAAAAAACTTGTCCGCCTCGTTCTATTTCCCGTCTGATAGCAGAAGCAACTCTATCATCAGTATATTCATCTACCACTGTTTCAACAGGCTGTCTGTTTTGAGGCGGTGTTGTCAAAAGACTCATATCCCTGATTTTTAAAAGACTCATATGAAGAGTTCTTGGAATTGGAGTTGCTGACATTGTAAGACAATCAATATTGTTTTTCATTTCTTTAAGTTTTTCTTTGTCTTTTACACCAAAACGCTGTTCTTCATCAATAATCATAAGTCCAAGATTTTTGAATTTCACGTCTTTTTGGATGATTCTATGAGTTCCGATTAAAATATCTACTTGCCCTTCACTTACTTTTTGCAGAATTTTTTTCTGTTCTGATGGAGTAACAAATCTTGAAAGTGCTGCAATTTTTACAGGAAAATTTTTGAAACGTTCTAAACAGGTTTCGTAATGCTGCTGCGCTAAAATTGTTGTAGGTGCCAAAAATGCAACCTGCTTTCCTCCCATTACAGCTTTGAATGCAGCCCGCATTGCAATTTCAGTTTTACCATAACCTACATCACCACAAACTAATCTATCCATTGGAACAGGTTTTTCCATATCTTTTTTGATTTCTTCAGTTACAGTTATCTGATCTGGAGTATCTTCGTATGGAAAAGCCGCTTCAAATGCTGTCTGCCATTCTGTTTCTTTTGGAAATGCAAAACCCACAGAAGC
This sequence comes from uncultured Treponema sp., assembly GCA_945915085.1. Taxonomy (GTDB): domain Bacteria; phylum Spirochaetota; class Spirochaetia; order Treponematales; family Treponemataceae; genus Treponema_D. The sequence goes on from CAMEET010000052.1 coordinate 1,275, forward strand.
CTGACGACGCGAATATAAAGCAATAAGTTTTTCTGCAAGATCTTCCACCGCCTTTTTAACTTTACTTTTACGGTTTTCCCAAGCTTTACTTCCAATTCTATCAAGTTTTGGTTTTTCGCCTTCATTTCCAATATATCTTTGCACAAGATTAACCTGTTCAATAGGCACAAATGCAAATTCATTATCAGCATATTCAAGTTTAATATAATCTCGTTCGTTACCCATTGCTTTTACACGTTCAATTCCGTGAAAAAGTCCTATTCCCCAGTTTACGTGAACTATGTAATCGCCGGGATTCAATTCAACAAAAGTATCAATTGCCTTGGATTTTGCTTTGTTTACAGTTTTTGGAACATATTTTCTGCGGCCAAAAATTTCATTTTCCTGAATTACAAGAATTTTTGCCTGTGGTAACACAAATCCAGCAGAAATAGGTTTTGGAATTAAACAAACTGGATATAAACCTTTTTTTGAATCATCAAGTTCAATAAAATCTTTAAAAATCTGATGAAGACGAAGCTGTTGATTTTCATTATCTGTATAGATAAAAATCCGCCATTTATCCTGCATTAGTTTTGAAAGCTCATCCTTCATAAAATTAAGGTTTCCAAAAAAACTTCTGGCAGGTTCAGCATCAAGTTTTGTTACACAAAGTTCCCTTTCTTCCTCTTTCAGTAAAGTTCTAAAATAAAGCCGTTTTTCAATCTTATCACAAATGTTTTTAAAAACGAAAAGCATTTGTTCCGGCGAAATTACGGGAAGCGTTTCTTTGGAAGTTCTGTACAATTTGTGATATTCGCGAAGCAAAACAAGTTCTGCATTTTCAAGTTTGTCATAATTATAAAATAAAACAAAAGAATTCTTGGGAATGTAATCCAAAACTGAATTTTTTTCGTCCCACAAAAAAGGATACAAAAGTTCTTCACCTTCAGCTTCTCCATACGCAGAAATCTGAGCCAGCATATTTTCAGCATTCTGTAAAGCATTTTCTGTCAGTGGCAGATGGATTTTTAAAAATTGATTTTTTTGATTGTCAACTTCAGCAGATAAAGAATCTGTATTTTCTGTGATGTTCGATTTTATCTGCATATCCAATGTTTCAAAATTAGTTTGATTTATGATTTCATTTTGATTAGCATATTCACTTTCATTTGAAACTGCGGTTTGCTGATACTTTTTGATATTTTCCCGGACAGTTTTTATTTGATTTTCATTCCATAAAACTTCTTTCATCGGATAGATGAGGACACTGTCTTTTGAACCAACTGTGACTTGATTATCAGCTTCAAATTCTTTGATTGATTCAATTTCATCAAAATCAAAAATAATTCGTGTTGCATATTCATCACATGGCAAAAATATATCAAGAACTTCGCCTCGCAAACTGAATTCGCCTCGAACATTGACTTTAGGAACACGAATATAACCTAATTCCACAATTTTTTGGGCAATTTTGGTTGTATCAAAAGAATCACCTTTTTTCAGACTGAATGTTAAAGATTTTATATATTCTGGCGGAGGTAGTGTCTGCAAAAAAGTTCTTTGAGTGAATATGAAAATTCTCGTATTTTCATCAAAAGTAATTTTCTTACTATCATCAAGAATTTTGGAAAGAACACCAGCTCTTTTTCCAAAAGTAACCGAACCTTTTGCAACAGGTCTGTAAGGCACAGTTCCCCATGAAGGAAACACATAAATTTGTGCATTGCTGTAGACTGTTTGAAAATCAGTAACCAAATCCTGAACATCACTTTCTTGAGGAACCACAATAAATAAATCCTGCGAGCAATTATTATATTGCGGAGTTTTTTTGCTTGAAGAACCGTACTGTGCAGCCTGAAGTGATTGCATGTGATTTTGCCTGCAAATTTCACTTACAAAAAAACTGAACAAAGAACCTTGAGTTCCTTCAATGTGAAGTGGGAATTGAGCATTTAAATCAAAAATATTTGATATGGAACTTTTTATTTCTTGCAAATTATGTAATAATTCGTTAATAGACGTTAATGATTTCATTTTTTTTACCGATTATATAAGAGTATTAAAAAGACTATCATTTTACAGGAGCATACGTTGAAAACTCGTAAAATTTTTACTATTATATCAGTTTTTTTTGTTTTTGCACAGATATTGACAGCTCAGAGTGAACAATTTGATTATTCACAGGCAAGCATTTCCATAAAATATTACAACAAATCAATTTATTATCCAGGAACCACAGAAGATACAAAAATTCTTGTTCACATTACAATAAAAAATAACAGCCCTCAGACATTGAGATTTAAACTTGCGGATGACAGAGCTTTCAGTCTAGATTTCAACGCCTATACTGTAAAAAATAAACTTTTGGAACAAACTGGAAATCTTATTGAAAAGCGCACGACAAATCAAACTGTTTATTTTCGGGAAATTGCGCTCGAACAAGGCGAAGAATATTCTTTTGTAGAAAATGTAAAAGATTATCTTAAAATCGATGAAAGTTCTGTTTACTATCTTGAACTTGTATTTTATCCTGAATTGTACAAATCAAAATACATTTCATTAAAATCAAACAGACTTTCTTTGGAAATCATGCCATCGCCTTCAGCTACTGCATCAAATTATCTTCCTGTTTCACAACAATCTGTAGAAATTCTGCGTCCTATGGAATTATCACCAGATAAAGTTGTAGAACAGACAATAATTGCAAGACAAAAATCACTTTGGGATCAGTATTTTCTTTATATGGATATTGAATCAATGCTCCAGAGAAATCCATCGCTTAAAAAGAAATATATTTCGCTTTCGGCAGATGAAAGAATCCGCATGATTGAATCATTCAAGGCTGATTTGATGCAGGAAAAAATTGAAAATGATATTGTTGCTGTTCCTCAAAGTTTCCAGATTGAAAAAACTTCTTATACTCCTACAGAAGGATATGTTTCTGTCATTGAATGGTTTAAATATCCAAATTTCAGCGAAAAAAAACGATACACTTACAAAGTCCGTCAGCGTGAAGGAATTTGGAAAATTTATGATTATAATGTTGTAAATTTAGGAACCGAATAAAATGAAAGCATTAATAATTTCAGACAAACAGGAAATCATAGATTTTTCAAGTAAGTTTTTACGCGAAAATGGTTATGACATTATCGTGTACAGATGGCTTTTAAAAGCAATTGACAATATCGAAGAAATTCAGCCGGATTTGATAATTCTGAGTGCCGCAGAATATCCTCGTCATTGGAAAACACTTGCTTCTTTTGTAAAAAGCGGAATTGGTGGGAATAATGTTCAAATTTATCTTTACGATCCTGATTCTTTGAGTGATGAAGAAAAACAAAAAGCTGTTGAACTTGGAATAAAGGACTACATCACATCATTAAATACAAAAAATTTTGAAAAAATAATTCTATCAAATAATAATAAAACTTCATTTTCACAAGATACTCAAAATTTACTTTGCAGAATCATTTTTACAAATCCTGTAACTAGAAAGTTTTTATTTGGAACAGCTGTTTTTGATGACCAAACAAAAATTTACTTATGCAGTTTACAGGATTTTGCTGATTTACAGCCGCAGATGATTATAAAATATGTTTCGATTTATGACCACAATAACCAAATATCTGTTTTTACAGCAAAGATTTTGGAAATAAAAAACGATGATTTATCTGAAAATACACAAAAACTCATAAAAATTGAACCGATGGACTATTATGAAAAAAACTGATAAAGAAGCAAAATTTTTTTGTGAAAGCTGCGGATCTGAAGTTCCTCGAAAATCAAGATTTTGTCCTGTCTGCGGAAAATTTTTTGCATCAGTTCGCTGCCCAAAATGCGGTCACACAGGAGCATCAGAAGATTTTAAAAGCGGATGCCCGGAATGTGGCTATGCTGTAAACTCTAACGCTTCATTATCTCAAAACCAAAACTCCGATATTTCATCACAAAAAAATATTAAATATAAAAATAAAATTGCATCAAAAAAAACAAACAAATCTGGACAAGACGGTTCATTACCTGTTTGGATTTACATCATTTCTGTTTTTGTTCTGATTATTTTGATTATTTGTCTTTACAGTTGTCTATAAACTCAATTATTTTAATTCGCTTTTTCTACAGTTAATATTCATTATAAGTCCTATGCATGTCATAGCTGTAAGTAAGGAAGAACCACCATACGAAAGAAACAAAAGTGGAATTCCTGTAATCGGCATGATACCCATAACCATTCCTACATTTACGAAAAAATGAAATGAGAACATTCCAAAAATTCCTGCACAAATATAAGAACCATATCGATTAATACATTTTCGAATAATATACAAAATCTTAATCAAAATAACAAAATAAAGAGAAAATACAAAAATTCCGCCGATAAATCCTAATTCTTCAGACAGAATACTGAAAATAAAGTCGGTACTCTGCTGTGGCAAAAAGCGGTAATGACTCTGAGTTCCCTGTAAATATCCCTGCCCTGTCATGCCACCTGCACCGATTGCTACTTTTGATTGAATAATATTCCAACCGGCACCAAGTCTGTCCTTATTTGGATTCATAAAGATAATAAGACGTTTTATCTGATAATCTTTCAAAAATTTTCCAAGTGCCAGAGAAAAAATAAGTGAAAGGCAGATTACAGAAAAAACAAGTGTAATCCAATAGATATATTTTGGACCGTGAAAATATCGTCTGACAACATAACCCAAAAGTGTAATCAATAATACCGCTGAAATCAGCAAAACTCTTAATTTTAAATTTGTTAAAACTGAAATAAATACAAATGGATTTTCAGCAATTTCCGCATTCCAGACAGGCAGTACTGTAAAAAAAACAGTCAATAAACCAAAAGAAAGAACATATAAAATATATTTAACAGGAATTCCAGCAATAAAACACATTGTCAAAAAAATTGGAATATAAACACTGGCAGTTCCTAAGTCAGGTTGAATTAAAATCAATCCCATTGGAAGCAGCAGTATTCCTATAGCAAAAACGAATCTTTTAAATTGATTCATATTTTTACTTTCATCCAGAAATTTTGCCAGAAACAAGATGAAAAATATTTTTCCAAACTCAGATGGCTGTACACCAAATTCACCAATTCCAATCCAACTTTTGGCACCATTAACATATCGTCCGAAAATTCTTGTATATACAAGAAGTAGAATCAAAAAAACATATAAATATGGTGTAAATGATTCTGTTTTTCTAAAATCATAAAGCGTTACAAAAATCATAATAACAAAACCAATGGAAGCCCAAATAATCTGTTTTATATATTCATTTGTAACGGAAACACCTTCGGAGTTTATGCTTGATGAATAAATAAACAAAACCCCAAGTGCAACAAGAATAAGCACGACAAGAATAAGAAGATAATCAAACATTGCCAAAAATTTATTCTTCATATTTACTCCTGACGTCCTCGTTTTTTAGTAAGATATGTAAATCCAAGTTCATTAATTGCTTCTTCGTAAGTTTGATTAGCAAAAATTCCTTGAATTATAATATTTGTTGCATAAGGTGCCCACCATTCCCATTTATTGCAGGCTTCAACAATCGTTGCCACACAAATTCTATCTTCTGGAGGAGCATCATAAGGCGCGTAAGCAACAAGCCATGAATGCCAGCTGTCTTTATAACCATCAACTTCACCCGTTCCAGTTTTACAGGCAATTTGAACAAGTTTATTGTGCATTGGATATTGTGGAGATCCATCAGTTACAGTATATCTGAGAGCTTCCTGAACCTGTTTCCATACTTCCTTATCAATTGTAGATTCGGTTAAAACCGTCGGCTTTATTTCCTCAATAACTTCATTTGTAATCGGATCACGCACTTCTTTTAAAATATGTGGTTTGTAAATCACACCTTCATTTGATACCATAGCAATCATATTTGCAAGTTGTAACGGTGTAGCTTCCATATATCCTTGTCCAATTGAACATGACATTGTATCACCACCAACCCACTTTTCATGAAACTTTTTTTGTTTCCATTCTGCAGTTGGTACGAGACCTGAAACTTGACTAGGTAAATCAATTTGTGCACTTTTTCCAAGTCCAAATTCTCGTGAATAAGAAGCAATTTTTTCAATTCCAAGATAATCACGACCAATTGTCCAATAGTAAACATCGCAAGATTGAGCCATTGCATTTTTCATATCAAGCCAGCCATGTCCAGGTTCATGAATATGACAATGGAAAGTTCTTCCGCCATAAAGCATTTTTCCTTTACATTCAATTGTTTTATTTGCTGGAAATGCATTTTCCTGAAGCATAGCCGCAGACATAATGATTTTGAAAGTTGAAGCCGGCGGATACGAAAGCTGCACTGCCCTGTTGATAAGAGGTTTTGTTTTATCGTTTAACAGTTTTGAATATTCAGCTGCAGAATCATCAGAACTAAAAATATTAGAATCATAAAATGGATAAGAAACCATCGCAAGTACTTCACCAGTAGCAGGTTTTAATACAACAGAAGCTCCAACTCGATTTCCCAAAGTATCTTCTACAAGTTTTTGAATTGTAGAATCAATTGTCAAAACCAGATTTTTTCCCATTTTTGGAGGTTCAACTACTGGTGTTTCAGAAATAACTCTTCCATGAACATCAACTGTCGACATTTCACGTCCAGGCGTTCCCTGTAAAAGAGAATCGTATTGTTTTTCAATTCCAGTTTTTCCAACAATACTGTTTTTTGTATATCCCTGATTATAAAGTGCTGTAATTTCATCTTGATTTATATCACCGACATATCCCACAATATGACTCAATGAACCAGTGTGCAGATAGTTTCGGATAGGCTTTGAAACCCATGAAACTCCAGGTAAATCATTCAGATTTTCCGCAATGTTTGAAATTACTGTAAACGAAACGTTTGATTTTACTTGTACAGAAGAATAAGAGCGGCGAATATTTTTAGGAATTTTTTTGTCGATTTGACTTTTTGGAATTCCCAGATAATTTGCAAGTTTTTGGATAACAGTGTCATATTTTTGAGGCGGAATTTCACCTGGAATTACTTCCACAGCAAAAGAGTCAGTGTTGATTACCATTGGCAAATCAGCATTTCTGTCAAAAATTTCACCTCGCTGTGCAGGAATTATTGTCACCTGACTTGAAATTTTTTGTGACTGAGATTTATAATGTTCACCCTGAATAATCTGCATTGAAAAAAGTTTATATGCATAAATAATAAAAAGTATTATTAAGAGAAAGAGAAGAATAATGATTTTTTCTGTTTTACTTAATTTATCTTCAGCAGATTTAAACATTATTTACTTTATCCTGAGTTGTTTTAATGGCAAGATATGATTTAAAAAATCCCAAAAACCTGAATAAAAATGGAGCTAAAATAATATTTTCTATGAATTCAAATAAAAATTGAGGAGAAATAAGTCCAAATACAAAAAGTCCTGTATTCGGAAATAAAATAGAAACAAGTTTTACAAGAAGTGTTTTTACAATTGTTGCAGCTCCCACACTAACTATTGGAATAAAGATTCCTGTAATTATTACGGTGCTGGAAAAAATGCCTGTAATGTAACAAATCACCGTTCTGTAAAGACAGTTAAATCCCACAGGCATTCCCGTTATAAAATCAAGAAAAAGTCCAGAAATAAATCCTGTAGTTTCACCAATAGTTTTTCCATTTAATAAAGAAAAATAAATCGTACAAATAAGCACGATATCGGGAACTACAAGCAGAAAACTGATATTAGATAAAATTGAAGCTTCGATAATTGTGGCACAAAACAAAATAAATGTGCTGAACAAAATTGATTTTACCATTTACCATCCTCTTTCAATTTACTATATTTCGTTTGAATATCAAATTTCTGTTGTGAAAAAGATTATCATTCACTGTCAGATTTATCAGACGAAGTTTTTCTATCATTTAATTCCTTTTGATTTACAACAATTACATTTTCAAGACGGGCAAAATCAATAATCGGTGTTAATTCAATATTTAGTGATGAATTATAATCAAGTGCCGTTATCTTTGTGATAGTTCCAACTGGAATGTCACGCATATAATTGTCATTTTCTCCAGAAGTAACAACTACATCACCATAACTTAATTCTTCCATAACCCGTTTTCGAATATGCTGCAGAAGAAGCGGTTGATTTTGAGTTCCCAGTCCGCTTACAAGTCCCAAATCGCGTGTATTCTGAATACGCACAGAAACGATATTTTTAACATTATAAATTGGCATGATTTGACTTGTAAATGTTCCCACTTGAATTACTTTTCCGACTAATCCCTGATTTCCGTTTTGAAAAGCAACAACAGGCATATTCTTTTTTATGCCGTTCACACTGCCTTTATCAATTGTCAGATACGAATACGCATTATCAAGATTTCTAGAAATTATCTGAGCCGGAATATTTTTTTCATCCATGGAGATAGAAAAACCAAGCTGCTCTTTCAACCGTTCATTTTCTTTTGTTATGTCAGCATTTGATCTTTGCATCTGCTCATAATTTTCAAGTTTCAAAACAAGTTCATTATATTCTTTTTTTAATTTTCTCAATTCGCCGACAGAATTTACAGTATTGACAACTCCGTCAACGACAAAATGAACGCCTTTTTCAGCAGATGAAATAATGGAAAATCCTACTTTTTTTAGATTTACAACAAATCCTCCAGAATTAAATGCCAATAATAATGATGAAACTAAAATAAAAATTATCAGCAAAAACTCAGAAAATTTAAATCTAAAAGGAACTTTTGTCTTCGATGCCATATTAATCAGAATTAATTATTTAAACTGTCATAAATAGAACGTTCAGAACTCAAATCCTTAAACAATCCAAATGCTTTTCCAGCTCCGATAGCAACACATTCCAAAGGTTTTTCAACAAGAATTACAGGAACTCCAGTTTCTTTTGATATCAGTCTTGGCAATTCCCGGAGCATTGAACCGCCACCAGTCATAACAATACCTCTTTCAATAATATCAGAAGCAAGTTCTGGAGGAGTTTCACTCAAAACAGATTTAATCTCTTCAACAATTTTTGTAACAGGTTCTTTTAATGCTTCGCGAACTTCAACAGAGTCAATTTCCAGACGGCGAGGCAATCCTGTAATTGCATCAGTTCCTTTCAATTCCATTTTTTCAATAGTTTTTTCAGGAGCAGCATTTCCAATCTGAATCTTTAATCTTTCAGCTGCAGGCTGTCCGATAATCAGGTTGTGAACACTTTTTACATGTTTTACAATTGCTTCATCAAATTTATCACCACCAATTCGGATTGAATGTGTAACAACCATGTCACCAAGTGAAATTACAGAAATTTCAGCAGTACCACCACCGATATCACAAATCATGTGACCTGCTGGTTCAAAAATTGGAATATCAGCACCAATTGCAGCTGCACGACTTTCTTCTATTACTTCAACTTCCTTTGCTCCTGCTTTCAGTGCAGCTTCTATAACAGCTCTTCGTTCTACATCAGTTACACAAGACGGAATACCAATTTTCATTCTTACTGACTTAAAAAACTGATGACGTGGAATAATTTTAGAAATGAAATATTTAATCATTTTTTCTGTACTGTCGATATCAGCAATAACACCATCTGCAAGTGGTCTAATAGCCATAATGCTTCCTGGAGTTTTATCAAGCATTCGTTTTGCATCAGCACCAACTGCTACAATTCTTTTTGTTCCTTTTTCTACTGCAATAACAGACGGTTCATCTATAACAATTCCCTTGTCACGAACATAAATCAAAGTATTACATGTTCCAAGGTCAATACCAATATCAGTTGTAAAATGATCAAAAAATCCCATTATATCCTCCCAAGATTATCAACTATATATATATTTTAATAATTTGCCATTTTCTGTAAAGCTCCAGGATGATTAACTTGAATTTTTAAAGCTTTTCTCCATTGAGCTCTTGCTTTTACAAGATTACCTTGTTTTTCATATATTACACCAATTCCATAATTTGCGTCAGCAGAATTTTCATTTTTTTTCAAAACATTTTCAAATTCTTTTAGTGCAAGGTCATATTCTTCTTTCTCTATATAAATATTTCCCAGTAATAATTCACTTTTGATAATAATTTCATCGTTTTCACTGTTTTTTATTATTCTGAATAAATATTGTTCAGCAGCATTATATTGTTTTGCATTCACATATTGTTCTGCAATCGCCAGAAGAAGCGAATCAGATTCTCTTACAAGAAGTGCTTCAGTAAATGCCGAAATACTTTCCATTGTCATTCCAAGTGATGCATAACTTAAACCCAAATATTCAGCAATATCATCTGCAACATAACCATTTTCTTTTGCAGAAAGCAAATATTTTACTGCAAGATCTGCATAATAATGAGTTGCAATCGTATCTTTGTAAAAATATGCTCGTCCAAGCATATATTGAAGTTGTGGTACAAGTTTTGGATTTGCATCATACAAAGCAATTCTCAGTTTGATTATGCTTTCATCAAGATAAGTTTGTGCCTGTAAAGTATCAGTCTGTTCCTGTGACAGATAGAAACATGCATAACTATAATAAGTTAATGCAGTATTATTAAATGGTTTTTCCTGTAAATAATTTTTAGAAAGTTCGTATACAGCCTGATAATCGTATTTTTTCCAGGCATCCTGAATAGTTTTAATGCTTACTTTACTACTCTGAAATCTAACAAAAGAAAGTATCCCTATCAAGATTGCCATTATGATAACAATTATGATTGCGGAAAATGAAATTATTTTTAAAACTGCAAAATTCTTTTTTTTTGCAAAGTTTTTGTTTTCTATACTGTATTCTTTAATATAATTTCTTTTACTTTCTTTTTTCATAATAAAAAAAAACAGATGGGACTGTAAGCCGGGTTCTGTCTGTCATAAAGACAATAACCATCTATCCGCATCAAATGTTACCATTTGACTCAAGCGATTTACCCGCAGTATTGCTCGGAAAACATAACTGCTGCTTAATCTTGCTCCAAATGAGGTTTACAAGCCATAACTGTTACCAGATATGCGGTAGTCTCTTACACTGCCTTTTCACCCTTACCATTTCTGGCGGTATATTTTCTGTTGCACTTTCTGTCAAACACTGGACTATGCAGTAAACTGCAGTTACCATTGTTTGCCCGGTTATTATCCGGCATTTTTTCCGAAGGAGCCCGGACTTTATCTCATTCTGCAGAATTATCATCAACTCTGCAAAACGCGGTTATATCCCATCTGAATTAATAACAAAATAAATGATTCACGAAAATTAATCTTCGTCAGAAGAATCATCAAGTTCGTCATCACCAGAATCGTCTAAATCTGAAGAATCTTCATCATCAAAAGAATCATCTAATTCTTCGTTTTCTTCAAATTCATCTTTATCTTCTGATTCTTCATCAAAATCATCGTCATCAAGACCTGCAAGACTTCCAGCCAATCCCATATTGAAGTAATCTTCAGACTGTTCTTCAGATACTTCTTCATAGAAGAGAATTCGGCTGCAATATGGACAGAATTTGATGTTTTCACCTTCGCGAACTTCATTTGCAAAGTTTGCAGGAAGAATCATGTGGCATCCGGTACAAACTCCGTTACGCACGGCAACAATACCTTCAGAATTTCTCTGAATAATTCTTTGGAACTTAAACAGAATTTCCTGATCAAGATTTGGAACAATTTTATCTTCCTGTGCTTTAAGTTCAGAAAGTTCAGAGTTATATCCAGAAAGTTCGCTATTCAAAGATTCTTTGCTAGAATTCAATTCGGATTCCTGGAAATGAATCAACTCTTCAGTATTTTTCATTTTTTCATCAACATCAGCAAGTTTTTTATCTTCATGCTGAAGTTCATGGCGAAGATTATCTTCTTTTAATTTAGCTTCTGCAATCTGTTTTTCAAGAGTTTCATATTCACGGTGTGTTGTACTGTTTGCAACACCTTTTTCACCTTCTTCTCTTTCACTGATTGCATCATTCAAATCTGATTTGATTTTATTGATTTTTTCATCAAGAACATCATATTGAGATTTCAATTCAATGAATTCTTTCTGAGTTTTTGCCAGCAATTCTTCCTGATTACGAAGCTGTTTAGGAGCATCTGCTACTTTTTTTTCCAATTCGTATTTCTGCACAAGAATTGTTTGTAATTCTTTTAAGCTTTCAAAAATTTCTGTTGTTACCATACAAGGTCCTCATTTAAAATATTTTTAAATATACAATAAATATCAATTTTAGTCTATCAGGCTGTTAAAAACAGTCTGGAAAAAATGTGTCAGGTTTCAACATAATCCCTTAAACCGTTTGCACGACGAGGATGTCGAAGTCTGCGTAAAGCTTTTGCTTCAATCTGACGAATTCGTTCACGAGTTACGTCAAAATAAAGACCAACTTCTTCAAGTGTCAATGAATAGCCGTCATCAAGTCCAAATCTCATTTTCAATACTTCCTGTTCTCGAGATGGCAATGTATTTAACACAGAACGAAGCTGTTCCTGTAACAAAGTGTAAGCTGTCTGTGAAGCAGGATTTTCAACTTCTTTATCCTCAATAAAATCACCAAGAATAGAATCTTCTTCTTCTCCAATTGGAGTTTCCAAAGAAATAGGTTCTCTGGCAACATTTTTTACTTGTTTTACACGGCTCAAAGGCCATCCAAGCTGCTGTGCAATTTCATCATCAGTCGGTTCGCGACCAAGTTTCTGCATAAGCTGACGACTTTCACGCACAACTTTATTTATCTGTTCAATCATATGAACTGGAACTCGAATTGTTCTTGCCTGATCAGAAATAGAACGTGTAATTGCCTGACGAATCCACCATGTAGCATAAGTCGAGAATTTAAAACCTTTCCGGTATTCAAATTTTTCAACTGCTTTGATAAGACCAATATTTCCCTCTTGAACCAAGTCAAACATATGAAGTCCACGATTCGTATACTTTTTAGCAATTGAAACAACAAGACGAAGATTTGCATTAATCAAGCGGTTTTTCGCTTTTTCCATCATTTTTCGTCCAGATTCAATTTCTCTTGCCATTTTCTGAATATCATCAACATTATTTTCGAATTCATATTCAAGACGATGAAGTTTCCTGTCAATTTTCTGAATCTGTGTATAAATCTCACGGATTTCATCAGCCGTCATATTCAATTCTTTTTCAAGAAAAACTACCTGAGATTTAATAGAAATTTTTCTTCCCAAACTTCTCAACTCAGACGGAGAAGAAACGCGAAGTTCCTTCATCTTTTTTTCCTGCTTCTGATAATACTCTTCTATTTTAATCGTTGCTTCACGATATTTTTGAGTAAACTTATCAAGTTCTTCAGTTTGAATATCAATCTTTTTTAATTCAGGAAGAATTTTATCTCTCAATTCAACAAGCTGTTCATTTTCAAAAATAGAATTAGACTGATTCGTTTCAAAAAGCTGTCTTTTGAGCTGCATATATTGTTTCATTTCGGATAAAACAGGTTTTATATGTTCTCCATAAGCAGATTTTAAACGTCTTTTATCAGCCATTTCTTCATTGATTTCTTTTCTGGTTTTTCCAGGTTCATGAATATCTATTCTAGAAAAAGCTTTTTGTGCTACTGCATAAAACTCAGGAATCATTATACCGGAATTTATGATAACATTTTTAATAATGTTATTTCCCTGTTCCATTGTTTTAGAAAGTTCTACTTCCTGTTCTGCAGTCAATAAATTTTCTTTTCCGATTTCACGAAGATAAAGACGAATAGGATCGTCAATGCTTGAATCTTTATCATTGTTAACAAGTTTGCTTCTAGATGCCTTTTCAGCTTTTTCAATTTCAGAAATTGTTTCATCATCATCAGTAACAAGATCATCATCTGTATCTAGAATCAAATCATCTTCCATGCCATCATCTACTTCCTGTTCAATGATGTCAGTTTCAATAGGCTCACGACCAATTTCCTTTAATAAATCCAATACAGGTTCCATTAAATCATCTGAATTAACGAATTCCTGTCCTAAATATGAAATAATGTCGTCCCATGTAATAGCCGATTTAGATTTTGCATATTCCAGTAACTTTTCAATGGCTGGATTTGACATTAATCCCTGTGCTGTTTTGTCATTTTCTGAAGTATTTGAATTAGTAACTTCCATTTTGTGTGTTCACCTATTTTTTTACTAATGCTTGAATCTTTTTATCGAGTTCAAGTTTTTCTTTTAAAAGATTATTAAACTGAATCTGATCATCTTTTGTTGCTATCGAATTGGAATATTCTTTGATTCTCTTTGATAACTTATTTCTTTGGTCTTCAAGTCTGTTTTTTAATATATAATCGATTGTGTCCTGAACAAAAACAGCAATCCTTTCGCTTTGATAGACTCCCGAAGAAATTGATTCTGTAATAAGTTGAACCAGTTTTTTGTCATCTTCATTTTGGTTTAAACAATCTAGAATATCTTTGATAGTAAAAGAATTCTCTTTTTCAATATAACACTCTTCTAATGTTTTAAAAAGCCGACGTGCATAAATGTTTTGTAAATCGTTTTCAGAAAGCTTAGAACGTATGTTTTGGAACTGTCCCGGGTCTGCAGTAACAGCAATTAATCCCCTTAATTCAGCATCAAGCTTAATTGGAGTATTCTGTTCTATTTGATTTGTATTATTCCGGATGTTTGAACGCTCATGGGCTCGATTACGATTTATAAAATCCCTTTTTACAGCCTCCGGTTTTAGATTGAATGTCTGACACAATTGTTCCAGACAAGACTCTCTTTGTATGTCAGACTTAAGTACATCAACATATTGGAAAAATTCCAATGCAGCCTTTGTTTTTCCCTCTGGTGTGTCCACAGGGTATTTTTCACCTAGTCTAAGTAAAAGATAGTCGCAATCTAATATAGCATTGTTTACCTGAGAAGTCAAGTTTTTTTCACCATATTTTAAAAGAATTTCCGAAGGATCTTTACCGCCTTTTAATCTGATTATTCTGACTGTTAAATCATTTTCGCGGCACAACTTAATTGCTTTCCATGTTGCAGTTTGACCAGCTCCATCAGAATCAAAAGAAAGAAAAACTGTACCGTCAGCAACAAAACCTTGAATCATTTTGATATGCTCAATTGTCATTGCTGTACCCAAAGTTGCTACTGCGAAATCCAGACCACACTGATGATAAGCAATTACATCCATATTTCCTTCACAAAAAATAATTTTTTTATTCTGCCTTATGGAATTCTTTGCAAAATTGAATCCGAAAAGTGTTTCCCGTTTTTTAAACTGCGGTAAATCTGATGAATTTAAATATTTTCTTTGAGATTCATCAGCTGGGGGAATAACTCTTCCACCAAAAGCAACAACTTGACCTCTTCTATTAAATATTGGAAACATCAGTCTGTCAGAAAAAAATGAATAATCTGGATATTTTTGACTGAACAGACCTGATTTGTTTAAAAAATCATCTGAAAAGTTTTTTTTCCGCAAAAAATCTCGCAGCCATTTTCTATCACCAGGTGCATAGCCAAGTTTAAATTTTTTTATAATATCGATTGAAAGTCCCCGTTTTAAAACATAATCAAGAGCCTTTTTTCCTTGTTGAGTTTCCAACAAAAAGTAATGAAACATAGAAGCTGTTCTTTCATACAAATCTATATATTTTTCAACTTCATCATTTTTTTTGTGAAAATCGGAATCATTTTTTCCACCATTTTTGTATTTTATAGGAATGCCCATTTTTTTTGCGATGGAAACAAGTGCATCTGAATAAGGAAGTTTTTCCATTTCCATAACAAAAGAGATAATGTTTCCGCCTTTATGGCAGCCAAAACAATAAAAAAATTTTTGATTTGCATCTACATGAAAAGACGGCGTTTTTTCTCCGTGAAAAGGACAGCAACCCCACCAGTCATTTGGAGAACGTTGTTCTAGTCTTGTATATTCTCCGATTATAGAAATGAGGTCAGGAGAATCGAGAATTGAATCAATTGTTTCGTTTGAAATTATGTTTGCCAATTACTTTGCTGCCTTTTTTGAAACAAGATTATGATTTTCTATATGCTCTTCAAAAGTTTTTGTAAACACATGTCGTCCTGTCTGTGCATCCGCAATCTGGAAAAAATAATAATTTGTTTTTGGTGCATTTGCTGCTGCATTCAAAGCTACAACTCCAGGATTTGATATGGCTCCAGGCGGCAATCCAGCGTATTTGTATGTATTGTAAGGACTGTCAATCTTTGTGTCTTCTATCAGAATTCTATCAGGATGAGGTCGTCCTTCTATTTCTGTTAAAATGTAAACAACAGTTGCACATGAATAAAGTCCGATATTACGGCGCAGACGGTTTTGGAATACACTGGCAATCAGTGGTGCTTCTTCTTCCAGTCTGTATTCGCGTTCAACTATTGATGCAAGACGCACAGTGTAAAATAAATCATCTGGATTTTTTTCGCTGAGATTTGGAATTGTTTTGATTTTTTCAAAGAAATTGTCGAGCATGATGCAAATAATTGTATCAGATTTCATTCCAAGTGTGAAAAAATATGTATCTGGAAATAAATATCCTTCACAAGAATCTGCTGGAATTTGATATTTTGATAGAAGATTCTTATCTTTTGAAATATTAATGAAATCATTTTTTGAACAAATCCTGTTTTCTTCAAGAAGTTCTGCAATTTTTGATACTGTAAAACCTTCTGGAATGGAAATTTTAATATATTCCTGTTGACCTGATGATAAAAGTTCAAGAATTTCAGAAATTTCCATATTATTTTTTATATAATAAACACCGCTTTTAAGTGAAAAGTTTAAATCAGGATTTTTTGGAAAAAGAATTTTTCTAAGTTGAGGAAATCTTGCACAATAGTAAAAAATTTTTTCATTCCTTATAAGGTTATTTTCTTTTAAAACAGAAGAAATCTCATAAATCGACATACCGTAAGGAACTTCAATTCTTACCTGCATAACTTCATTTGGAGAATTATCTGAATTAACAGGCGGTTTTAAAATATTATTAAGAACAAAAAAGCCTGTTCCAATAATCACAAAAACAATGAGCAAAATTATAATTGAAATTTTAATAGATTTTTTCATGAATAAAAGCGTTTGACCTCATCAAGTGAAAGTGTATTATAAATAGAATCTTCCAAAACATGATAAAATGATTCTAATCCATCAGGAAGCTTTTCTTCATT